>JBJMHG010000085.1:0-8901 GCA_045807485.1 Actinomycetes bacterium | reverse complement strand
GGCGACGGCGGCCACACCAACCACCAGGATCCGCCTACTGGCCCCACCAGGCGCCGATACCACCGTGTCTGCCGTGTGGGCAGCGTGCGCCGCCGGGAATTCCCCCTGATCGCTCATTCACCCAGGCTAATGGCCGTCTGGCGAGGGGCGGTCTAGGCCACGCTGCTTTGCCCGAGCAGGGCTTTCACATCGCCGTACAGGGCCGGTGACGGACGCACCCGGAGTCCGTCATCGAGACGCATCACCGTGGTGCGACCGCCCGACTGCAGCTGCAGATGCACCTCGACCGTTCCAGGGTGCGCACCGAGTACCTCCTTGAGCCGATCGACCACCGGAGGAACACACCGAGCAACCGGCAACGTGATGATGACCGGTCCTCGCGCTTCGACCGACTCAAGGTCGGGAAGCGACATCTCCATCGCCATGAGTTTGGGGACATCGTCGCGACGATCGAGTCGGCCCTTCACGAGCACGATCCGATCCTCGTGCAGGTGTGGTGCGACCACCTGGTAGGTGGACGGAAAGAACATCACCTCGATGGCACCCTCGAGGTCTTCGACCATTGCCACGGCATAGGCATTGCCTTGCCTGGTGACCTTGCGCTGCAGACCGGTGACAAGACCACCGAGCGTCACGATCGATCCATCCGGCCGCTCTTCGTCAGCCATCAGCTCGGCCACTGAACAGTCAGCTTGAGCAGCAAGAACGTGCTCAACACCCAGGAGCGGATGATCTGAGACGTACAGCCCGAGCATCTCGCGCTCGTGCATGAGCAGAACCGACTTCTCCCACTCGCCAACGGGAATCGTCAGGTCACTTGTGAACGCGGCGGTCTCAGCGTCCTCGGCCGATCCAAACAGGTCGAACTGTCCGATCGCTTCGGCCCGCTTGGTCTCGAGCACAAGGTCGATGGCTTCAGCATGGACGGTGATCAGGCCGCGGCGGGTGTGCCCCAATGAGTCGAACGCGCCTGCCTTAACGAGAGAATCGATGACACGCTTGTTGCAGACCACTTGGTCGACCTTTGCCAGGAAGTCAGCGAAGTCGCCGAATCTGCCCTTGCGCGTCCTGGCATCGACAATTGCACCGACGACGTTGTGGCCGACGTTTCGGATTGCCGCCAAACCAAAGCGGATGTCATGGCCGCGCGGGGTGTAGTCGGCGTCGGAGTCGTTCACATCTGGCGGCAGGACCTTGATACCCATGCGACGACACTCGTGCAGGTAGAGCGCCGACTTGTCTTTGTCATCTCGCACTGACGTGAGCAGCGCAGCCATGTGCTCGGCCGGGTAGTTGGCTTTGAGGTACGCCGTCCAGTAGGCGACCAGCCCGTATCCCGCCGTGTGCGCCCTGTTGAACGCGTAGTCGGCGAACGGCACAAGGATGTCCCACAGCGTCTTGATCGCGCCGTTGCTGTACCCGCGCTCGCGCATCCCGTCAGAGAAGGGGACGAACTCCTTGTCGAGCACCTCTTTCTTCTTCTTACCCATGGCCCGGCGAAGCAGGTCGGCTTGTCCGAGCGAGTACCCAGCCAACTTCTGAGCGATCGCCATGACCTGCTCTTGGTACACGATGACGCCGTACGTCTCGTCGAGGATGTCAGCCAATGGCTCGGCCAGCTCGGGGTGAATTGCAGTGACCGGCTTGCGGCCGTTCTTTCGGTCGGCGTAGTCGTTGTGCGCGTTCGCCCCCATCGGACCCGGGCGGTACAGAGCCAAGACAGCTGAGATGTCCTCGAAGTTGTCGGGCACCATCGAACGAAGGAGGGCGCGCATCGGGCCACCATCGAGCTGAAACACTCCCAGCGTGTCGCCGCGTGCCAGAAGCTCGTAGGTGAGCTTGTCGTCGAGTGGAAGGTCTTCGAGAACTACGGTCTCGCCCCGGTTGGCCTCAATATTTACGAGGGCGTCCTCCAACACCGTGAGGTTTCGCAAACCGAGGAAGTCCATCTTGAGCAGGCCAAGAGCCTCGCAGGTCGGATAGTCGAACTGCGTGATGATCGCGCCGTCTTGCTCGCGCTTCATGATCGGGATGTGGTCGACGAGCCGTTCACTCGACATGATCACGCCGGCAGCGTGAACTCCCCATTGGCGCTTCAGGTTCTCAAGCCCGCGAGCGGTGTTGATCACCCGAGCAACGTCGGCGTCCGCCTCATACAACTTGCGGAACTCGCCGGCTTCGGAGTACCGCTTGTTCTTGGAGTCGAATATCCCGCTCAGTGAGATGTCTTTGCCCATCACCGACGGTGGCATGACCTTGGTGATCCGGTCGCCCATCGCGTACGGGTAACCCAACACACGAGAAGCGTCCTTGATCGCCTGCTTCGCTTTGATGGTGCCGTACGTCACGATCTGCGCGACGCGGTCGTCGCCGTAGCGTTCGGTGACATACCGAATCACGTCGCCGCGCCGACGCTCATCGAAGTCGATGTCGATGTCAGGCATAGAGACGCGTTCTGGGTTGAGGAACCGTTCGAACAGCAGGCCGTGCTTGAGCGGGTCGAGGTCAGTGATCCCGAGGGCGTAGGCCACGATCGCGCCCGCCGCCGAACCCCGTCCGGGACCAACACGGATGCCTTGGTTCTTCGCCCAGGTAATGAAGTCAGCGACTACCAGGAAGTAACCAGGAAAGCCCATCTGACAGATGACGCCGACCTCATAGGACGCCTGCGTGCGCACCTCGTCGGGCACCCCACCCGGGTAGCGGGAGTGGAGTCCGCGCTCTACCTCTTTGACGAACCACGTCTCTTCGGTCTCACCCTCGGGAACGTCGAAGCGCGGCATGAGGTTGGCGTTCTCGTTGAACTCGACGTTGCACCGTTCGGCAATCAACAGCGTGTTGTCACACGCCTCGGGAAGGTCGCTCCAGACCGACCGCATCTCCGCCGCGGACTTGAGGTAGAAGTCTTCAGCCTCGAACTTGAACCGGGTCGGATCAGCCAACGTCGACGCAGATTGGACACACAACAGCGCCGCATGTGCCTCGGCGTCCTCGGGTCGGGTGTAGTGAAGGTCGTTGCTCGCGACGAGCGGTAACCCGAGCTCTTTGGCCAGTCGCAGCAGATCATCACGAGCCCGGCGCTCGATGCCGAGGCCGTGGTCCATCAGCTCGCAGAAGTAGTTGTCCGCTCCAAAGATGTCTCGATAGTCAGAAGCCGCACTGACTGCCTGGTCGAACTTGCCGAGCCGCAACAGTGTTTGTACCTCGCCGGAAGGACAGCCAGTGGTCGCAATGATTCCCGACGAGTAGGTCTGCAGCAGCTCACGGTCCATGCGGGGCTTGAAATAGAAACCCTCGATGCTGGCCAGACTGGCGAGCCGAAAGAGGTTGTGCATGCCGGTCGTCGTCTCAGCCAGCAGCGTGATGTGCGTGTAGGCGCCACCACCGGACACATCGTCTTCGCCGCCACCGCCCCACCGGACTCTCGTGCGGTCGCGGCGGTTGGTTCCGGGCGTGAGATAAGCCTCGATACCGATGATCGGCTTGATCCCACGAGTGCGCGCCTGCCGATAGAAGTCGTAGGCGCCAAAAACATTGCCGTGATCGGTGACTGCGATGGCCGGCATTTCCTGCTCGACAGCGGCGTCAAGCAGCTCGCCGACCCGCGCGGCGCCGTCGAGCATGGAGTACTCGGTGTGCACGTGCAGGTGCACGAACGAGTCGGCCATGCGGCGCGGGCCTCCCTCACAGGCGGGGCGGAATCCGATTGCTCGGACGGTGGGGTCTGCCGGGGGAAGGCGGCCCTGCCGACTCTAGCCGGGCCCACTTCTGCGACTGCGTTAGACGCACCGAGGGCAGCTCGAGCTCACTCTGACGCGAGCGAGTCGAGCGCATGCTGAAGGTCCTGGGCATATTCAGAGGTGAAGTGCATGCGCTCACCAGTGCGGGGATGATCAAACGCCAACTCACGGGCGTGCAGCCACTGACGAGCCAGCCGCAAGCGACTGGCCAGCGTGGGGTCCGCGCCGTATGTCAGGTCACCGATGCAGGGGTGCCGGATTGCGCTCAGGTGCACTCGGATCTGATGAGTGCGCCCGGTCTCGAGATCGACCCGGAGCAGGCTGGCCGCGGGAAACGCTTCGAGCGTCTGGTAGTGCGTCACGCTGTCCTTGCCGTCGGCAACGACCGCCCAACGCCAGTCGTCCTTGGGGTGCCTGCCGATCGGCGCATCGATGGTGCCCCGGCTGGGGTCGGGGTGACCCTGGACGACCGCGTGGTAGACCTTTTCGACCGTGCGTTCTTTGAAGGCGCGCTTCAGAGTCGAGTAGGCCGTTTCAGACTTCGCCACCACCATGAGGCCGCTGGTTCCGACATCGAGCCGATGGACGATCCCCTGCCGCTCGGCCGCACCCCCGGTCGCAACGCGATAGCCGGCAGCTGACAACCCGCCTATCACGGTCGGCCCAGTCCAACCTGGGCTTGGATGAGCCGCCACCCCCACCGGCTTGTCGACCACCACTATGTCGTCGTCGTCGTAGACCACGACGAGGTTGTCGACCAGCTGGGGTGTCGCCTGCGTCGGCCCGGGGCTTGCCGGCAGCACCACCTCGAGCAATGCGCCAGTAGTGAGCCGTTCACTCTTCAACGGCGGGACGCCGTTGACCGAGACCGCTCCGACGCTGATCAGCTCAACCGCGCGGGTTCGCGAGAGCCCGAAGAGACGCGCCATCGCCGCATCCACTCGTTCCCCTTCGAGGCCTTCGGGCACAGCGACACTGCGACGATCCTGCGGTCGCTCTTCTGGCCCGTGGGACACGACGAGAGGCTAGCCCTTGGCCGACGGTCGTGATCCGTCCAGGCCGATCCCGCGGAACGAAAGGTAGATCATCAGCGCAGCAGAGCAGAAGATGGCGGAGTCGGCGATGTTGAACACCGGGTAGTTCGGGACGGCAATCCAGTCGACCACGTGACCATGAAACGGCCCAGGAGCTCGAAACAGGCGGTCGATGAGGTTTCCGAGCGCACCTCCGAGGACGCCGCCCAGCGCTACCGCCCATGCCACAGACCCGAGCTTCGACGCCATTCTCACGATGACGACCGCCACTGTGATGGCGATGACCGACAACACCACCGTGAAGCTTCCCCCGAGGCTGAACGCGGCTCCAGGGTTGCGGGTATAGGTGATCTGCAACCAGTCGCCGACCACATCGATGGGTGTGCGGCCGGGCATGACCTGCTGCACCCACCACTTGGAGAGCTGATCGAGCGCCACAACCCCAGCAGCAACGCCCAGAACGATCCACAAAGGACGCCGCACGCGCGCCCCGGTTGCCGGAGACGACTCCGAGCCGTCGTGCGGCTCGGCATCACTGTGGTGGCTCAGCGCCTTTCCTCGCGCTGCTTGCAGTCGACGCAAAGCGTGGCGCGCGGGAATGCTTCTAGCCGCATCTTTCCGATCGGGAGACCGCAGCTCTCACAAGTTCCGTACGTGCCATCCGCGATCCGGCCCAGCGCATGCTCAACTTGCACGAGCAGGTCTCGCGAGTTGTTGGCCACCGACATCTCGTGCTCGCGCTCAAACGTCTTGCTACCGGCATCAGCTTGATCGTCACCGGATCCGTCACCAGAATCTCGCAGCAGCTCGTTGAGATCCTCGACTGCTGAAGCAATCTCGTGCTCCAGGCGCTGACGCTCGGCCAGAAGGACGCCTTTCATCTCTTCCCGCTCAGCTGGAGTCAGCGGCTTCCGCCCGCGAGCTGACGGACGGGGAACCGTTGCGGTGGCGGCCTGCTTGAGTGGCTTGACTGGCGACTTCGGCACAGCCTTGTCAGCCGCTTTCTCGGGGGCAACCTGCTCGGTCCCCACCTTGGACGAGGCCGCCTTCGACGCAGCAGCCTTCGACGCGGCAGCCTTCGACGCGGCAGCCTTTGATGAGGCAGCCTTCGGCGCCGCCGTCTTTGCCGGCGCCTTTTTGGCCGGAGCCTTCTTCACGACCGTTTTCTTCGCCGGGGTCTTCTTCGGAGCCGCCTTCTTCGCTGGCGCCTTTTGGGCCACCAACTTCTTAGCTGGGGTCTTCTTGTTGACCACTGGCTTCTTTGGCACTGGCTTCTTTGCCACTGGCTTCTTTGGCGCTGGCCTCTTGGACGCCGGCTTCTTCACAGCGGCCTTTTTCACAACAGTCTTCTTGGCCGCGGTCTTCTTGGCCGTGGAACTCTTGGTCCGCGGCTGCTTCGCGGCCGACTTCGTTGCTGCCGGCTGCTTCATCGCCGCCTTCTTGACGGTGGTCTTGGTCGTCGATTTCTTCGCGGTCTTGGCGGCCTGGGAGCTCTTGGACGACGACTTCCTGGCGACGGCAGACGTCACTGATCCGGAGCGCTGCTTTCCGCTCCGTGACTGGGTCTTACCCGCACTGGAAGTGCGCTGCGCCATGCGGACCTCCCCTGGGCCGACTGCGCGAGGGAATCCGAGGGAGGATAGGCCCCGAACCGCACCCCGACCAAACCGCCACGCCGCCGACCGACCGCTGCCGGGGTCCCGCTGACCACGCCGCATCCTCCTTTGCCCATGGTCGATAGGGGCGTGGCCGCGAGTTGGATCATCTGCTGGTGTCACTAGACTCGCGGTGTCTGCACGGCTTTGACGGGACAAGTAGCCCTGCCGCTGTGGCTCTCGAGCGATCCGGGGACGGTGTGAGCCCGGGGGGCCAGGCGTGGCGAAGATCACCCCCGAGCCGCCGGAAGAGCATCGAGTGCGCTCGATGGGTAGAACCGGCAGCAGCGACCTCGAGTGGGTGAGCGGTACGTCCGCTGCCAAGGAGGGTGGTACCGCGGGAAGGCTTGTTGCCTCTTCGTCCCTCTGCCGGACCGCGAGCCCGACGGAGGAACGCATGTACCGCGAGGTGCCACCTCAAGTAGACCTGCCAGCTGTCGAGCATGCCGTGCTGCAGTTCTGGGACGAACAGGACACGTTCCACAAGAGCCTCACGCAACGCGACGGAGCGCCGACCTGGACGTTCTACGAAGGGCCGCCAACCGCCAATGGGACGCCTGGCACCCATCACATCGAGGCGCGCGTGTTCAAGGACGTATTTCCCCGATACCGCACCATGAAGGGGTATCGCGTCCCTCGAAAAGCTGGATGGGACTGTCACGGGCTTCCGGTCGAGCTGGCCGTCGAGAAAGAGCTGGGCTTCACCGGCAAGCAAGACATCGAGGAGTACGGCGTTGCTGAGTTCAACGCCAAGTGCCGCGAGTCAGTGCTGAGGCACGTCGGGGAATTCGAACAGATGACTCGGCGCATGGGCTACTGGGTCGACACAGACCAGGCCTACTGGACCATGAACTCCGACTACGTCGACAGCCTGTGGTGGGCACTGCAGCAGATCCACCGCCGGGGACTGCTCGTGCAAGACCATCGTGTTGCTCCGTACTGCCCACGGTGTGGCACTGGTCTGTCCGACCATGAGCTCGCGCAGGGCTACGAAGACATCGTCGACCCCTCTGTCTATGTGCGTTTCCCTATCACCGAGGGGCCATGGGGCGATCTCGACGCCAAGCTGCTGGTCTGGACGACCACGCCATGGACCCTCGTCTCGAATACCGCAGTTGCTGTGCACCCAGACGTCGAGTACGTCCTCGCGAAGACTGCCGCCGGCGAGCTCTTGGTGGTTGCGGAACCGCTGGTGACTGCGGTCCTGGGCGAAGGCGTCGAGATCGTGCGACGCAGCTCCGGTGCTGACCTTGTCGGCACCACTTACCGGGCGCCTTTCGACCTGGTCGACATGCCTCGGCAAGGACCGGTTCACTCGGTCCTCCCCGCGACCTACGTCACCGTGACGGACGGAACCGGGCTGGTGCACCTCGCACCCGCGTTCGGCCCTGAAGACCTCGCCGTCGGACGCGCGTACGACTTGCCAGTGGTCAACCCGGTCGAGCCAAATGGCGAGTTCGCGTCCGATGTGGGCCTGGTAGGTGGCGTCTTCTTCAAAAAGGCAGATGAACGGCTCGTGGCTGACCTGCAGTCACGGGGTCTCTTGTTCGCCCATGTCCCGTACCCGCACTCCTACCCGCACTGCTGGAGGTGCCACACACCGCTGCTCTACTACGCACAGCCCTCTTGGTACATCCGTACCACGGCGATCAAGGACGACCTCCTCGCGCAGAACGAAGCGACTGAATGGTTTCCCGAATCAATCAAACACGGCCGTTACGGGGACTGGTTGCAGAACAACGTCGACTGGGCCCTGTCGCGCAACCGCTACTGGGGCACCCCCTTACCGATCTGGCGCTGCACCAACGAGCACCTCACCGTGGTCGGCTCGCGCCGCGAGCTGGCAGAGCTGGCCGGACAGCCCGTGGCAGACATGGATCCGCACCGCCCGTTCGTCGACGAGGTTCGGTTCGCCTGCCCCGAGTGCGGAGAGCAAGCACAAAGAGTTCCGGAAGTCGCCGATGTGTGGTTCGACTCCGGCTGCATGCCGTTTGCCCAGTGGGGCTATCCGCATCAGCAGAGCGAAGAAGAGTTCCGCGCCCAGTACCCCGCCGACTACATCTGTGAAGCGATCGACCAGACCCGCGGGTGGTTCTACACCTTGATGGCCGTCGGCACCTTGGTGTTCGACGAGTCGTCCTACCGGACGGTGCTTTGTCTCGGCCTTCTCCTCGACAAGGAGGGCCGCAAGATGAGCAAGCATCTGGGCAACGTCCTGGAACCGATCCCGCTGATGGAGGACCACGGGGCCGACGCAGTTCGTTGGTTCATGGTGGCTAGCGGCTCGCCGTGGGCAGCGCGTCGGGTCAGCCATGAAGCCATCGGAGAGGTTGTCCGGAAGACCCTCCTCACGTACTGGAACACCGTGTCGTTCCAGACCCTCTACGCGCGGCTGGCTGGGTGGACGCCGACGCAACCAGCGCCGAGCGTGTCTGAACGTTCGGGCCTGGACCGCTGGCTGGTGGCGCGCAC
>JBJMHG010000084.1:0-21690 GCA_045807485.1 Actinomycetes bacterium | reverse complement strand
CTCGGTGGGAAGCGCGACGAGACCGCCAGCGCGGAGAACCGTCACGGCGTCCGCAACGTCGTGGGTGGTGCGGAGGGTCACAACCCCCAGTGTGATGGGTCAGCCGACGGCCAGTTCAACTGGCAACTGCGGCGAGAGCCTCGCGGCGTGCCTTGCGCTGACGCGAGCGACGGAGCGAGCGGCGCTCGATCTCGGTCATCCCACCCCATACGCCGTAGTCGAGCCGTGCCTCGAGCGCGAACTCCAGGCACTGCGCACGGACCGGACAACCCCGGCAGATGGCCTTGGCCATGCTCGCGTGATCTGAGGGTCGATCGGGAAAGAACACCTCAGGGTCGACCGAGCGGCAGCTGGCCTCTTCATCCCAGGTCATGGCACCTCCGCGGGCACTCACCCGAAAATGGTGAGACCAATGTGACGCCGTGCTGAGCCGGGCGGTTCCCCTGGGGCCAGGGAAGTTTGCGGTCCGCGTCCGGCTTGGTGAAAAGACTGCAGCCGGAGATCAAGACGGGGCTGAGAGCATCCTGAGAACTCCCTAAGAACGGGAGGTCGGAACCGGTATGGGACTAGAGAACGCGAGCGCGGACGCTGTACCGCCGGTTGTCGTCCTGTGACTGGCCGCGACACGACAACGTGGTGTGGCTCTTGAAGCAGCCCTTGTAGCGAGTGCTGGCGTTGATCAGGGCGACATCTACACCGGCGACCTTGCTCTTCGCGAAGTTCACGCGGATATCGCCGTTACCCATCTTGTTCAAGCGCACGACGTGCGGATCGAGCCGTCCGCTCTGGTACCGCACGACCACCCTCGCCTCAGTGCCCGATCCTCGCGGCGGCCCGTCCACACGGATCTGCAGCCGGCGTCCTCTGGGCGCGGTGTCGGCTGGTACGAACGTGACGTAGATCGCCGAGAGATGGTCGAGGGCGGTTCCCATCCAGCCGGTGTCCTCGCCCTTCTTGTTGAGCGCCAGGTTGGCCGAGTACGCGCTCGGGTAAGGCAAGGTGCCGGCCTCGTCGTAGTAGCGCGCGGGACGCAGGTTGACCCGCATGAAGTCGGCGAAGACGCGGCGGAAGTCACGACCTTCGCGACTGATCGCCTTCTTGACCGCTGCCATCGAGTAGGTGTGAAGCTCTTTGGAGCTGACCTGATGGGGCGAGTCATCCGCGAGACGCCAGATGCGCACGACGATCTTCGGACCGAACCGCTCGGACAGGTACCGGAAGAACAGCCACGCGCCGTACTCGTGACCCTGGCGTCCAAAATCAAGTGGCGTGAGCGGAGCGGACGCCGACGAGTGCTGCAGATACTCCACATTGAGGTTCACTCCGTCGAAGACCTGGTCTTCGACCCAGGCTGCCGTTCCTTCAGTGAGCCACGGGTCTTCGCGGTAGTCGTACGCCATCTCGACAGCGTGGAAGAACTCGTGTGCGGCCGCGGCGCGCAGGTTGGCATACGCGGTTCCGTCGGAGAACTGCCCAGCTCGGTAGTCGTTATCGAGGACGACGAACGCCGACACGTCGCGGTAGCGGTACTTCGAGCTTCCCGACAGGCGTGGGTCGTCGGACGAGGTGTAACCGGAGAGGTCTGCTTTTCCGGTGTCGGCGAGGTAGACGTCCAAGCGTCCGTCGCCTCCGTTGATGTTCGAGCGCACATCCGACAGTGGCCGCCTGAAGCCAAGCTTGCCAACGATGACGTGCCAGCTCGCCGCGACCGCAGCAAGCGTCTTGTCGACCTGGTCCGGATATCCGTTGTGGTCGTCGTCGGCCGCAGGGACGGCGTGCTCGCCTGAGTCAGTCCAGTGCACGCAGATCGGAAGCGTCGGGTGGCACAACGGTGAAGCGTTAGCGGCGTTCGTGCCCCACGACATGTTTCGGCCCAAGTAGGTCTGACCAGCGTTCGGGCGGGCCATCAGGACGGGGGCATCCAGCCGGTCGCCAACGGTGGACGCGGGGGTCGCCACGGATGTCGTGGTCACCAGCGCTGCCGCGACGACGCTCAGTGTGATGACGCCGAGGGCGAAGATTTTGATCGAGGCGGGGTGCGGCGGTTGTCGCAAGGCCTGCATTGCGGTGGAGCCTCCCCGTGGGTCACATTGTCCGGTCGCTTTCCACCATGCCTTGCGGGAATGCTGGACCGCACGCCAGATGGCGATGTCGATCACCAAGTTGCGTCAAATGGGCGAACGGTCGTGACGCCCCGTGAGGGTATCCGTGCGTAGCGCGATGCCGTCCGTTACGCCGATCGGGCTAACGAAGAACCGCCTTGAACCAGTAGCGCTGACGCTCGTCGCGCGGAATGCCGCCGTGGCACGAGTACGACGTCGAGTGGCTGAAGCACCGTCGGAAGTCGGTGCTCGTGTTGGCCATCGACAGCAAGACCTTTCGGATGTGCGAGTCACCGAAGCCGATCCGGATGCTGCCGTTGCCGTGACGGTTGAGGTGAACGTTCCGCACGCCAGACACCGAACCGTTGCGGCGAACCACCATGGCGCGGACCTCAGGATGTGTGCCGCGACGTGGGGCGTCCACCGATATGTGCAGCCGGTCGCCCCGTCGCACGCGGTCTCCTGGCCGGAACTCGATCGGTGCGTAGGAGAGATGGTCGAGGCTGTAGCGTCGCCACTTGGTCGAGTCGCGATCGCGGTCGAGTCGGAAGCCGTCGACCGTTCTCGCCGGGAACTGCTTGCCCTCGCTCAAGAAGGCGTTCGGGTCGGCGACCACGAGACCGAAAGTGCCAAGCACCTTGTTGAGGTCGGCGCCCTCTGACGTCACGGCGTGACGCAGCGCCACGAGTGAGTAGTCGTCCGGTCCACCAGGTGAACCGTCTGCGCGCTGCCATGAACGCCGAATCACCTCAGTTCCGAAGCGCTCCGAGAGGTACCTCAGGAATCCCCAAGTTCCGTACACGCCGATTCCGCGGTTGTTGTCCAGCGGTTGTCGGGGATGACGGAACTGACTCGTGGCGAGGTACTGCCGGTTGTCGTTGACGTGGTCATAGACCTCGTCCTCAATCCATGCCGCGCCACCTTCCATGAACCAAAGGTCTTCACTCGCGTCGTAGGCGAACTGAATCGCATGGAAGAACTCGTGCGCCGCAGTCACTTGCAGGTTCTCGCGCGGGGAGTGCGCTCGGAACTGTGACTTCGCGTAGTCGTCATCGAGAACGCAGTACCCAGACCGGTCCTTGAAGTTGTAGTTGCGCCGATTGTGCGAGTCATCGATCGCGCAGTAACCGTAATAGCGCGAGCCGATGTCGCTGAGATAGACGTCGAAGAAGACGCCGTCGTTGTCCTTGGAGCCACGCTGGTCGGTCATCGGTTTGCGGAAGCCGAGCGTGTTCACCTCGTAGTCCCAGACGTGTTCCATCTCGGCGAGCGTGACTTCGGCCCAGTTGGGCACGCCGTCATGGTCTGAGTCTTTGGGGTCGGGGGCGTCGGCGCTGCGCTTGGTCCAGTGCACGCAGATCGGTGTCTGCGGATCGAGCGAGCAGCCTTTGCCGTTGCGGGACGCCGCCGCCTCACGCGTCTTCCAAGCCGCGAATCCGTCCCGGCTGCCAGTGGCCTGGTTGGGGCGGGCCAGCAGCGCTTCAGCGTGCCGGCGGTCTGCTCCGGTCAGCCGATCTGCCTTTAACGCCAGGTCGCGCAGCGCCAAGGTGGGTGAGAGCGAGTGAGACTTGCCGGCCATGACGGCAGTGGCGACGCGAAGCGCGTGCTCGGCTGTGGTGGCCGAGATGGGCTGAGGTACCGGTGGCGCATCGACCTCGGCGTGAGCGGCCAGCTGCGTGGGAACCAGCAGCGCGGTGACCACGGCGACAGCAAGTGTGGTGGCGGCCGTACCCGATCTGGGGCGACGTGACACAAAAGACCTCGTTCGTTCGGAGCGGTGAATCCGAGGGTGAACTCGGCGAACTCAGCGCTCAGGATCGAACCAACGGGGTGAGGTCGATCGGGGTGGGAAGAGCGCGGCGTGCAAGACGAGGATACGGGGCGAGCCTGAAGCGGCCGACCAAGACACGGCGTCATTCAGCTCGTCGATTGACCCGAGAGCAGTGCATGGCAAGTCGTACGCGCGGGCCAGCGCGATCCAGTCGGGCGCCTGGAGATCGACACCGCGATGGGGAGCTCCGTGTCGGCTCTGGTCGAAACGCAGCATGCCGTAGCCACCGTCGTCCACAACCAGGAGCGTGATCGGTAGCTGGTTCTGAAAGACGGTGGCAAGTTCACCCGTCGCCATGGCAAGACCGCCGTCACCAACGACCGCAAGGGTTGGCGTCCCGGTCGCGGCGGCGCCGATCGCTGCTGGCAGTCCGTAGCCGAGGGTGCCCCAGCCGACCGGATAGTGCAGGTGCCGCGGGTGGTGGACAGCGGCGTAGCCACCGACCCAGTAGCCGCCCACCGACATGTCACAGACCACGATGTTCTCTTGCGGCCAGGCTCTCTCGATCGCCTCGACGAACTGCATCGCGGGCTGAGTGCGTTCGTCAGACGCGGCGTCCGCGCGTGCGGCGTCCCGGATTCGGAAGGGGGAGTCGGCCCAGGGTTCGCGTCGGGCCAGGCGCAGTGCGATGGCATCAATGAAGGCCCGCGCGTCGGCGGCGACCACGACATCGGGCTGGAAGTTGCCGCTCGATGCGACGTTGATGTCGATCACTCGCGCGGGGCGAGCGAGCGACCAGTTCGCAGTTGTCATGCCGTCGAGGGCGGAGCCCAGCACGAGCAGCAGGTCAACGTCGGACAACAACGCAAGTGCGCGTGGCTCCATCGCGGGCACATCGACAAGCAGCGGGTGTCCAGCCGGCAGCAGACCTCTCGCGGCGTATGTGGCGAACACCGGTGACCCAAGCCGCCATGCCAGCGTGTCGATGTCGGCGCCTGATGCCACGGCACCACCACCGATCCAGAGTGCCGGTCGACGTGAAGCAGCAACCGCCTTGGCGACGGCGTCGACGTCGGCAGTCCTTGGCTCAGCGGGAGACGCTGGGTTCGGGCTGGATGCATCGTCGAACGGTGCCGGTGCGTTGAGGACATCGGACGGTATTCCGACGTACACCGGGCCACGCGGATACGACATCGCAACGGACGCCGCCTCGACCACTGCAGATGCGGCGTCGGCCCCCGTTCGCGGCTGCAGCACTGCTTTCGCAAGCGGGGCGAACATCGCGCC
Organism: Actinomycetes bacterium; assembly: GCA_045807485.1. GTDB lineage: Bacteria > Actinomycetota > Actinomycetes > JAHEKZ01 > JAHEKZ01 > JAHEKZ01. The sequence goes on along the minus strand of JBJMHG010000084.1, from coordinate 16,530 downwards.
TTGGTCAGGCGACTCGTGCAGCAGCCCCTTGACCGCCCCCGCCTCGTTGCGCGTCCGGTCGCGCAGTGCTTCTGGTACATCGCTGGCGATCACCACGAGTGGGACGCCGGATGCGGCTGCTTCACCGAAAGCTGCGAGCGTGTTGGCGGCACCAGGACCACTCGTCACAAGAGCGACCCCGAGTCCGCCGGTGGTGCGGGCGAGCCCATCGGCGGCGTAGGCCGCAGTCTGTTCGTGCCGCACTGTGATGACTCGAACACCGGAGGCATGAGTGTCGCGGACGTCCAGCGAGCGCCAGAACGCCAGGTTGTGGACGCCCGGCAGCCCGAACGCCATGGACACTCCGGCGTTGCTCAGCGTCTGCAGGATGAGGTCTGACACGGTCACACTTGGCCCGCTGGTCACGTGGCGCATCGTCGCACATCGCCGCCTTGCGATGCGGTTCTAGAGTGACGCCATGACTGCATCTGTAGTGGCTGCCAAGGCTGGTGCCTTCGAGAAGCGCAACCCTGCTGACCTGAATGACATCGTGTGGAGTGGCGAGCTGGCCGCGTCCGATGCATTCGTCGCTGCCGCGCAACGTGCGCGTGCGGCGCAGATACGTTGGGCGGCCGTGCCGGCACCGGCGCGTGGGCGAGTGATCGCTCAGGTAGGACGGCTCGTCGAATCGAACAAAGAGGCGCTCGCGGCGATCATCACGCGCGAGATCGGCAAGCCACGAGCTGAGGCACTCGGCGAGGTGCAAGAAGTGATCGACACCTGCGACTTCTTTCTCGGCGAGGGACGCCGGCTGTACGGCCAGACCGTGCCAAGCGAGATGCCCGACAAGCAGCTCTTCACGTTTCGGGTACCGGTTGGTGTGGCAGCTGTGATCACCGCAGGCAACTTTCCTGCGGCCGTCCCCTCGTGGTACGTGGTGCCCGCGCTCGTGTGCGGGAATGCCGTCGTCTGGAAGCCGGCCGAGACCGCGAATGCCGTGGCCGACGCGCTGACCTCGCTGATGCATGCCGGCGGGGTTCCGGCGGATGTGCTGCAGACGCTGCACATGGCCGGCGCCGAGACTTTCGCTGGCCTCGACGCGGCCCTCGAGGCGGGCACCGTCGACAAGGTGGGGTTCACCGGGTCAACCGCCGTGGGCCGTTCGATCGGCGAGCTGTGCGGACGGCATCTGCAGTCACCTTGTCTGGAGCTGGGCGGCAAGAATCCCATGGTCGTGATGCCGGACGCCGACCTCGACCTGGCAGTGGAGGGCGCGTTGTTCAGCGGGTTCGGCACGGCAGGTCAGCGGTGCACGTCGCTGGGAACTGTGTGGGTGCACGAGTCGGTCGCCGATGAGTTCGTGATCCGGTTTGTGAACGCTGTCGAAAGCGCTCGAATCGGTGATCCGCGCAGTGACGTGCTGTACGGCCCGATGATTGACGAACGATTCTTGGAACGCTTTGAAGGATGGCTCGAGTTGCTCGAGTCGCACCACGAAGTACGCGGGTCGTCCGCGTGTGGACGCATCACGTCGGACAGTCCACGCGCCGGCTTTGTCGGTGATCCGGGCGCCGGGTTGTACGCGCACCCAACGGTCGCGGTCGGCGTCCGGGGGTCTGATGCTCTTGCGATGACCGAGACCTTCGGGCCGTTGGTGGGGGTCGGAACCTTTGCGACGCTCGATGAGGGGATCGAGCTGTCGAACGCTCCGGGATATGGGCTGTCGTCGGCGATCTACACCAAAGACCCGCAGGCGGTCTGGCGCTTTCGCCAGGGCATCAGCGCCGGAATGGTCAGCGTCAACAACTCCACGTCGGGAGCTGAGGCCCACCTCCCCTTCGGCGGCAACGGCATGAGCGGTAACGGCTCGCGCCAGAGCGGCGTATGGGTTCTGGACCAGTTCACCCGCTGGCAGTCGATGAACTGGGATTACAGCGGGCAGCTGCAGAAGGCCCAGATGGACGTCGTGGACCTGCCCAGCGATCCGAACTTCACCCTCTGACCCCGTTGACGGTCGTTGCACCCGAAGGGGTGTGGTTCGCCCTCGGGTTGGCTCCGCGGCGTTGGAGTTAGTTCAGCGCGCCTTCGGCGTAGGCCTGGGCGTCAGCGGCGTCCTTGAACACCAGCACCGTCGCCACCGAACCCTCGAGCCAGGCATACGCGGTGCCGCTGCCGTCGGGGGTCGCAATCTTCACGACGTTGACGCCGTTGATCTCCTCGAACTCGGGCTTTGCGCTCGAGCCGGCGATGCCACTGGCGAAGCCTGGCAAGAACTGCTTCTCAAAGTCGGGAAGCGCGGCAGCTTGCTCATCGACGGAGATCCTGATCACCATGCCGACCTGCTCGCCGTCTTTTTCGACCATGCGGCCTTCGAAGCCCTGGATCTGCGGCGTGCTGTTGACCGCGGCACCGAAGGCTTGGCTCGCTGCCTTGGGCAGGGCCACCAGCGTGTACCCGTCAACCTCGGCGAAGTCACCGACTTCTGAGGAGCCCATAGTGCTGTCGTCGCTGGCACCATCGCTGGGCGTCTCGCTCATCATGGCGCTGCTGGAGTCGCTGGGTGTCGGTGTGGCACTGGTGCCAGCGTCACTGGCTGAGGAGTTGTCGTCACTGCCGCAACCGGCAAGGAACAACCCAGACGCGGCGATCAGGGCAACAGCGGTAATCCGCACCGGACGCATGCAAAACTCCTCAAGTCGGAAGAACTAAGGCCGCGTGACGACTGTTAGACAACTCCCACGAGTCACCGCGGTCAGTACGCAACGCTACGGCACCTTTCTGGGCCGTGCCGGTCCAAACTACCCCGTCCAGCGCCAGAGGCGGTCATCGGCGCTGCGTCAGGTACTTTCGAAGGATGGCTGACCCCACTGCCGTGCTGCAGGCCAAGCGCGCCGAGATCCTCGCCGAGCTTGATCAGCTCACGACGCCCGCGACCGAAACCGGCGACATCTCCTTCGGCAAACGCGTGGGTGATGGCACCAGCATCGCCGTTGAACGCATCACCCAGGTGGCTGCACATGACGGGCTTCAGGCGTTGCTCGACGAGGTCGATCGCGCCGTGGCAAAGGTGGCCGAAGGAAGCTATGGACAGTGCGACTCGTGCGGCAAGCCGATCGCGGCTGGCCGACTCGAGGCCCGACCATGGTCGACGCACTGCGTCGACTGTGCATGACGTCGACGGTGCATGACGCGGGCGCCACGCTTGGCGGTCAGTGCGTGAAGTGCTCGAGCGCGAGTGAACTCGGGTGTCCGTCGTGTTCGTCCTGATCGACGTGCAACACCGTCATGGACGCCGTGGGCACGGTGACTGGCAACGGTAGGTCCCACGGCTCGGCATGTGAACCAGGAGGACACAGCTGCACGAGGTGGTCGACCAGGTCGGGAAGGTAAGGCCGGTGACCACACAGCACGGTCGCTTCGTTGCTGCGCCAGGTGTCGGCAATGACGTCCCCGACCCGTTCAAAGACCGACGTGGGCTCAGACTGAAAGCTGTCCTCGGTGAGGGCAGGCTCGGCGACCAAGGGAATCCCACGCTCGAGTGCGTACGGACGCACGGTGTCAGTGCATCGTCGTGCGGCCGAGGTGTGAACGCGCACGACGCCGTAGGCAGCAAGCCGCTGGATCAATGCCTCCGACTGCATTACACCCTGAGCGTCCAGTGGTCGATCGACATCGTCACCCGGCCAGGCGGCACGCTTCACGGCAGATCCGTGTCGCAAGACGATGAATGGCGTTCCGGTCGGTTCGGCTGCGAGCTTCACGATGGCGGCGTCGTCAGGATGCGAGATGAGCGCGGTCGCCTCGTCGATCGATAGCCAACGGACTTCGTCCACCTCGTCGCTCGGCGCGAACACGTCCTCTGAGACAACGACGGCGCGCCAGTAGTGCACGACTTTTGGGTGACCCTCGACGGGGTATCGACGTGACGGGAGCGGACGCCTGAGCGCCACGGTCACGCCAGTCTCTTCGAGTACTTCTCGGACGGCCGCGAGCGTCACGTGTTCGTCGCCGTCTACCTTTCCTTTGGGCATCGTCCAGTCGTTGTACCGCGGTCGGTGCACCAGAAGCACCTCGGTGCCGAGGCTACCCGAACGCGTGACAAGGCAGCCGGCGGCGAAGATCGGAGCGGCGGTCATTTCTTCGCCGCCAACCACTTACGCCATTCCGGATGCCCCACGCGCGGCCAAATGTCGATGAACTCGTTACGGCACCGCCCCACCTGTTCGCGCTGTTGTGCGAACAGCACGCCCATCGCGAACGTGGCACGAGCACCGCGGGCGGTGGTCGAGAGCTGCTGCATCAGGGAGGCGGCGATCGATGCGTCTTGGTGCTCACCGAGCAGTTCGGTGACTGACTCAAGCTCTTTGGCGAACCTCTTGGCGGGACCACCGAACACTGGCACGCATGCTTCGACGGTGTAACGCGCCTTCTTGGCAGACTTGCGGGCTTGGTGCCAGTGGTCGTCGTGCCCCTCTAGCTCATCGTGCAGGCGCCGGGCGTCCCTCTTCAGCTTCTTCCATCGCGCTTCGACCAGTGGTGGTAACACCGCAGAAGCCTTCTCTTGCGCCTCAGGCGTGGTCGGCGCGACGACTGAAGCCGCGTGAAGCGCGATCATCAGGTCGCGGTAGCGCGGGGATGCCATGACCTCGTCGATGGTCGCGTTCGCCACGTCGAGCTCTTGCTTCAGGTGTCGTTCGATCGTGACGAGCGCAGCGGCGCCATCGACGTCGATCGGTAGGTTGCGCACAGCGTCGACCAATCGGGCTTCAAGCACCTCTCGGTCTCGGGCCTGGCTGAGCACTGAAGCGATCCATCCCAGCTCTGCGCGCATGGCGCGGGCCCATTGCTCATCGACGAGCGACTCGAATGCCTGCAGCACGCTGCGCAGTCTGCGTGCCGCGACTCGGTACTGATGCACTGCATCGGGCAGGTGGCCACGGATGCGTTGGTCTTGCTCGATGATGGCGGCGACCTGAGTGCGAAGGCTGTAGGCGATGGCATCGGACGCCGGGTCTTTCGGTTTCGGACGCGGTCCGGCGTCGACCAGTGGCGGCAGCTGGACATCGCCGACGAGTGCGCGAACGCCCTTGCTCATCGATGTGGCTGGCATTGCTCCAGCCGCCGTCAGGGTGCGAACCGTCTCCTCAAGCAGCTTGGGATTGGTGAGCACTTCGACTTCGATCTCGCGGTAGGCCAGACCCGTTTGCGGTCCGGTGGTGACCGAGACGCTGTCGTCGACCACCTCGACGCCAGGAGCGCCTTGGTCGTCAATCACCGTGATGGGCAGACGTCGAGTCTCTTGCGTCGCCAGCGGTTTGAGCTGGGCGCCTCCGGTCAGTGCGACCAAGCGGCCCACCAGGGCCTCGGGTACTGATCCTGGTCGGCCGGCGTCAAGCGGTAACGCAACCTCTTGACGTCCATTGCCATTGGCCAGGTCTGACGGCAGCTTCAAGTGCCAGCCGGAGTCGTCGCCGCCTGTGCGGCGTCGCAACGTGATGTGCGAACGCGCAAGTCGATAGTCGTCGGTGTCGTAGTAGACCGCAACGAGGTTGCGCGGTTTTTCCCGCTGCAGACGACCGACGCTTTCGAGCGACTGCGCAACATCGTTCAGCGAGAAGTCATCGGGAACGGTGAGCTTTCGCTCGACCTCGAGTGAAGAGGTCGGCTCTGTCATCTGATCACCACCGTTCTCGTGAGCCCTGACGTCACCGCAACGGGACGCGGCGTGACTGGCGCTTCAACGCGATCAGCTCAGCCTGCAGGTCGTGCAGGGGGAGACCCTCGGCATCGGTGCTGACTTTTTGCCACTCACCGTCAGGCAAGAGGTGCCAAGACATCGTGCCGGCGTCGAAGGACAGGTCGAGCAGGCGTCCGAGGCTGGCGACGTGGTGCTCGCCCACGATGCTCACCAGCGCCTCGACACGGCGGTCGAGGTTGCGGTGCATGAGGTCGGCGCTCCCGATCCAAACGTCTGGTTCACCGTCGTTCTCGAACCAGTAAATGCGAGAGTGTTCGAGGAAGCGTCCCAGGATGCTGCGTACGCGAATGTTCTCTGACAGTCCGGGGACGCCGGCCCTGATGCCGCAGATTCCGCGCACGAGGACGTCGACGGGCACTCCGGCCTTCGAGGCGCGGTAGAGCGCGTCGATGATCGCCTCGTCGACGATCGAGTTCACCTTGAAGCGGATGCGTGCGGGGCGTCCAGCACGATGGTGGTCGACCTCACGATCGATCCGCTCGACCAAGCCGTCGCGCACCGAGTGGGGCGCCACCATCAGGCGTTGGTAGTCGGTGGTGAGCGAGTAGCCGGTCAATACGTTGAACAGCTTGCTGACGTCGTCACCGATGGCAGCGTTGCTGGTGAGCAAGCCGATGTCTTCGTACAGCCGGGCAGTCTTCGGGTGGTAGTTGCCCGTGCCGATGTGCGTGTACCTGCGCAGGACGCCGTCTTCGTCTTGGCGAACAACCATGCTGAGCTTGCTGTGTGTCTTCAGCCCGACCACGCCGTACACGACGTGACAGCCGGCTTGCTCGAGCTTGCGGGCCCATTGGATGTTGGCCTGCTCGTCGAAGCGTGCCTTGATCTCGACGAGCACCAGCACCTGCTTGCCCGCTTCGGCAGCCGAGATCAACGCGTGCACGATCGGGGAGTCACCGCTGGTGCGGTACAAGGTCTGCTTGATCGCGAGCACGTTCGGGTCTTCGGCAGCCTCTTCGAGAAACGCTTGGACGCTGGTCGAGAACGAGTCGTACGGGTGGTGCAGAAGCACGTCACGCGTCCGCATCACTTCGAGGACGGCAGGGGCGTCACTGGTCTCCACCTCGCTCAGCTCAGCGGAGGTCATTGGGACGAAAGGTGGGTAGAGCAGCTCGGGGTGATCGAGGTTCGAGATCGCGAAGAGGCCGGTGAGATCAAGCGGCCACGGAACCGAGATCACCTCGTTGCGGTGGATGTCGAGTTCTTCGACCAACAGGTCGAGCACGTGTGGATCCATCGTCTCTTCGACCTCGAGGCGCACCGGCGGGCCGAACCGACGTCGGGAGAGCTCACGCTCGAGGGCCTTCAGCAGATTCTCGGACTCGTCTTCCTCGACCTCGACGTCTTCGTTCCGAGTGACCCGAAATGTGTGACGTTGCAGGATCTCCATGCCAGGGAAGAGTCGATCGAGATGCGCTGCGATGAGGTCTTCGAGCGGCACGTACCGCTCGCCGCTTTCAGTCGGCACAAAGCGCGGGAAGGTCGGTGGCACCTTGACTCTTGCGAAGTGCTCTTGACCGGTCGTCGGGTTGCGCACCACCACGGCGAGGTTGAGCGAGAGACCTGAGATGTACGGGAACGGGTGCGCAGGGTCTACGGCAAGGGGAGTGAGTACGGCGAACACCTGCTCGTCGAACAGCTGGCCTAGCGACTTCTGCTCGTCGTCGTCGAGATCACGCCAGCGCACGATCTCAATGCCTGCCTCTGCCAACGTTGGCACCAGCTCGCGAAACGCTTGCGCATGATCGGCCTGCAGTGATCGCGTGCGTTCATGGACCTGCTTCATCAGCTCGCGCGGTGTCAGTCGGGACGCCGCACGCACTGCTATTCCCGCAGCCATCCGACGCTTCAAGCCGGCCACACGCACCATGTAGAACTCATCGAGGTTGCTGGCAAAGATGGCGAGGAACTTGGCCCGCTCCAGGGGAGGGATCGTCAGGTCTTCAGCAAGCTCGAGGACGCGCTGGTTGAACGCCAACCACGACAGCTCTCGGTCAGAGAACCTGTCGTCTGGCAGCGGCTCAGACCCCGAATCTTCCGGGGTCTTGCTGGTCACTTCAGCAACCACGGTGCTCCTTCGAGGTCAACGTCTGCCCCCATGGTGACAGCCCTGCGGCGTGCGGGCACCGCCGAAGGTCCCAATTCACTCGGTCGCGAGGCTGGGTACCCCCACCGCCTGGGGAGACCGGTACTGAACGTCGCTGTCCCAGTGGGTGAAGCCAAGCCGCTCGTAGGCCCGGATCGCCGGGGTGTTGGCGGCGTCCACGTACAGCATCGCGTCGAGCAGGCCGTGGCCCCGCAGGTGCTGCAGTCCGATCAGGATCAGGGCTGTACCGAGCCCGGTCCCCCGCTCGTCGGGGTGGACTCCCACGACATAGACCTCACCGATCGGATCGTGGCCGTGCTCGTGGTGGGTGTGCGGGCCATGGCCGTCGTGCTCGTGCACCGTGAGAGTCGATCCGTGCACTTTGGTCCAGTGGTACCCGACCAGGCGTCCGTCCCGCTCGGCGAGAAAGAAGCCGTCGGGGTCGAACCAAGGCTCATCCATCCGACGGTGCAAGTCTTCGATGGTGAGTGAGCCCTGCTCGGGGTGGTCGGCGAAGACCAGGGCATTCAGTGCGACCCACGCTTCGTCGTCCTTGCCCGGCGCAAACGTTCGAATAGCGACACCGTCGGGGACCGACGTCGGTGGAAGCGGAGCCGACAGCGAGCGCCGCAGCTGCTTGAGCTCGCGGATCTTGCGATAGCCCATGGCCTCGGCAAGCCCGGCGGCCGAAGGCGTTTCACCGTGCGACCACAGCCGCAGTCGACCGTCGGGCGTCTCAGCGCGTGCGGCGTCGACCAGCAATCGGCCGAGCCCTTGTTTTCGCCACGCCGGGTCTACCACGATCTCGGCGCTAGAGCCGGCCACCTTGTCGGTGATGTCGAGGTGTACAAACCCAGCGAGCTGGGGCAGGTCGCCGCGGGCGTCCCCATATGCCATCAGGTGGCGAATGCCGGAGTCACCGCCGTGGCGAAGGTGCAGAGTCGAGTGCTCCGACAGTGGTCGCACGCCGTCGACCTCGGTGGCGCGCTCGACCAGAAGCGCGACGGCGTCCCGCTCGTCGTGGTCGAGCTTGCCGAGCACCTCGACGTGAAAGCGCCCACTCATGCAGTCAGCCCCAGGGGACACAACAAGACAGTCATGCGTTCGCAGCGCTGACGAAGCGGTAGCCCACGTTGCGCACGGTTCCGATCAGCTGCTCGTGCTCACCGCCGAGCTTGGCGCGGAGCCGTCGCACGTGGACGTCGACAGTGCGCGTGCCACCGAAGTAGTCGTAGCCCCACACTTCTTGCAGCAGCTGTCCACGCGTGAACACGCGCCCGGGATGTTGCGCCAAGAACTTCAACAGCTCGAACTCTTTGTATGTCAGGTCGAGTGCCGTGCCGCGCAGCTTTGCGGTGTAGGTGGTCTCGTCGATGACAAGGTCGCCGTTGCTGATCAGCGGCTGCACGTCGTCGCGTTCGGCAGAAATACGTTCGGACGCCAGTCGCAGCCGAGCTTCTACCTCGGCCGGTCCGGCAGTGGCGAGCACGACGTCGTCCACCGACCAGTCGACGGTGACGGCGGTGAGACCGCCCTCGGTAGTGACGAGGATCAGTGGGACGCCGATTCCGGTGGTGCGGATCAGCCGACAGAGGGAACGCACTCGCGGCAGGTCACCGCGTCCGTCGACCAAAACGGCATCGGAGCGTCCGGCGTCCAGCAGCGCTGCGCCTTCGGCCGGCAGCACCCGCACGTCGTGCGGAAGCAGCTCGAGGGCAGGCAGCACTGACTCGGCGGTCGGACCGCCATGGGTCAGCAGCAGCAGGCGCACGCCCTGGCTCCTTCGAACTTTGTCCGGGCTTTGCTTCAGGGTATCGACCCGCCGCGGGGCCAGCCCAAGCCGAAGTGGCGGGCGCTGGCAGAGGCGACGTCCGGTGGACACTGCCGGAGTGGAGGTTCTGCTGCTGGCTGCGGTGGCCGCATTCGCGTTGGCGGTGCTGTCGGCGGTGTCGGGTTTCGGCGGCGGCGTGCTGCTCTTACCGGTCTTCACTGCGTTGTTCGGTCTTCGCGCTGCTGTTCCCATCCTGACGCTGACCCAGCTCGCGAGCAACGGGGGACGGGTCTGGTTCAACCGTCGCGAGATTCGCTGGCCGCTCGTGGGCTGGTTTGCTCTTGGCGCTGTTCCGCTGGCGTTGGCCGGAGGGTTCGCGTTCGTCTACGCGCCGCTTGCTCCACTCAAGATGTTGCTCGGGGTGTTCCTGATCGGCGTCGTGATCTGGCGACACATCGGCAAGAAGCCTGGACGCCTCGGTGACCGGGCATTCGTCGGGGTCGGTGCGGCGTCCGGTCTCGGTTCAGCGTTGCTTGGTTCAGTCGGGCCGCTCACTGCTCCGTTCTTTCTTGCTTACGGCCTCACGAGGGCGGCGTACATCGGGACCGAAGCGGCGTCCGCACTCACGATGCACGTCTCGAAGCTCGCCGCTTACGGCGCGGGTGATCTGCTGACGTCGGAGGTGCTGGCGTACGGGCTCGCGCTGACGCCAGCCACGATCGCCGGTAGCTGGGTGGGACGACGACTCGTCGACCGCATGAGCGACCGGCTGTTCGTGATCGTCGTCGAGCTCGGTCTCGTGGTTGCCGGTGTGCTGTTCCTGCTCGGCGGGTGACCTCAGGCGGACGCGGGGGTCTGCTCGGATGCCTTCAGCGGACGCGGTGGCGTCCGGATCATGCGCAGGAAGATCGCCATGACAGGCACCAGGTAGGCGAACCAGGCGAAGACCTCGAGCCAGCTCGGCACGGTCCGCACGCTGAGCAAGCCACGGACCAGCGTGTACTGCACCGAGTCAGACGGGAATGCACCGCTGGCGTCAAACGCGATGGAGTCTTCGCCAGGCAGCAGACCGGCCTCTTGCAGCTCGTGAATGCCGTAGGTGAAGACGCCGGCGGCGATGACGATGAGCGCGATGCCGGTCCACTTGAAGAAGGTGCTGAGGTTGATGCGCAGTGCGCCGCGGTAGATGAGTACGCCCAGCGCAACAGCAGCCACGAGGCCGAGTAGCCCGCCGAGGATGGCGAGCCATCCACCACCGGTGGTCTGCAGCGACGTCCAGAGGAAGAGCGCAGTCTCAAAGCCTTCGCGTGACACGGCGATGAACGCCATCGCGGCGAGAGCGCCTGCGCCAGCGGCCGCTGCCTTGTCGAGGTGCTCCTGCAGCTGGCCCTTCAGCTGCCGGGCGTTCCGGGCCATCCAGAAGACCATCCACGTCACGAAAGCGACGGCGAGCAGTGCCATGAGGCCCTCGAACGCCGCCTGCGCCTCTTCGGGGAGCTCATCGGCGGCCAGCGCGAGCGCGCCACCCACCGCTAGAGAGAACACCGCTGCGGCGCCTACGCCGGCCCAGACGTAGCGGACGGACTGGCCGCGATCGGTCTTGACCAGGTACGCGATCAGGATGCTGACGACGAGTGCGGCCTCGAGGCCCTCGCGCAAAGTGATGAGGAAAGCGGCGAACATGGGAGTCCCTGTCAGACGGCTACTTAGGTAAGCCTCACCTTAGAGGCTCTGCCGGATTTCGCCAAGTCCGGGGACGCCTGGGGCATCATGCAGCTAACACACGCGCACCGAGGGACGGTCTGTGGCACTCCTCAGATATTGGGCTGGAGCCCGTGCTGCTGCGGGGGTCGAGAGCGAGCGGGTCGAGGCCACGAACCTGCAAGAGGCACTGGACGCCGCATGCGCCGGACGCGACGAGCGCTTTTCCCGCGTCATACGCGTGTGCTCGTTCGTAGTCGACGAACAGCCGGTGGGGCGTACCCCACCGGCTGCTGTGTCGCTCACTGCCGACGCCCACGTCGAGGTGTTGCCACCCTTCGCGGGCGGAGCCCGCGCAAACAGGCAGGGCGCAGGCGGGCGCCGCTAGACAGTTCAGCGACGAACGTCGATCTTCCGACCGTCGTCATCTCCTGGCCAGAGCTTCGATCCGATTGCCCCACCAATGGCCGCCGCTGCCAGCGTCACTGCGAGTGCGAGCACGGCCGCACCAGCAGCGGACTGAGCGTCATTGATCGCGGACGCATCGGCGTCGGCCAAGTTCGGTGATGAGGCCAACAGATCGCCGACCACTCCGAAGCCGATGCCAGCACCGACCGCCGACATCACGATCAGCGCCACGACTGTCACGGCCCAAACGGCAATCCCGTTCAGGATCCCGTCATCGACGCGGCGGTAAGGAAGTGATGCTCCAGCGACAAGGCCTCCCAGCAGGAAGGCGATGACAGCAGCCACGCCGGACCACCACCACGTCGAGGCATCGTTGTTCGGAACCACCTGGGCCGCAAGCGCACCCAGGTCGAGGGCGAAGAGGGCCAGTTCGAGCAAGATCCACGTCGCGAACCCGATGACAAAGCCGCCCAAAACGGGTCCGCCGCGCAAGCGGCTACCACGTGGGGCGGTCGTGATCACTTCGCGCTCCATGTGGCGTGTTTCGGAGTGCGCAGGCTGACGCCAGGTCTGGCGCCCGTCATCTCCATCGCGATAGGTCTGCTGGGTTTCTCCCGGACGTCCAGCCATAGTTCTCTGGTCTCCGGGCCTGCCGGGTTGATCAGTCATGTGAACCTCCTGGGGAAGCACTGAAACTTCTCATTCCGGTAGGTCTGCCCACTGCCTTGCCGAACAAACCTCCATTCCCCGAAGAAACCTGCGTGAAGCGAGAAATGCCAAGGGCGTTTGCCGAAGGCGAGGCCGGGTAGCCGTCCGAAGGCCATCAATATCTCCACGAAAGTCAGGGGCCATGGACGCGACCACAGAGACCAACCGCACGATCGCCTTTCTCGCCGCACCTGAGGGTGTCGAGCAAGTCGAGCTGACCGAGCCGTGGAAGGCAGTCGAACAGGCCAGCTTTACGCCGACTCTTGTCTCCACCGAGTCGGGGGAGATTCAGGCGTTCAACCATCTCGACAAGGGGGACACCTTTCCGGTCGATGCCACGGCCGACTCCGCTTCGGCGTCTGACTACGCCGCGCTGGTGCTGCCCGGCGGCGTCGCCAACCCGGACATCCTGCGAACCCAGCCCTCCGCCGTTCAGTTCGTCAAGGGCTTCTTCGACGCGGGCAAGCCAGTGGCGGTTATCTGTCATGGGCCATGGACCCTTGTCGAGGCCGACGTCCTTCGCGGACGCACGATCACCAGCTGGCCGAGCCTTCAGACCGATCTGCGCAATGCAGGAGCCACCTGGGTCGACCAAGAGGTCGCGGTCTGCAACGCAGGTCCGAACACCATGGTGAGCAGCCGCAAGCCCGACGATCTGAAGGCGTTCAACGAGGCGCTGCTTGACGCTCTGAGCTAGCAGCCGCGCTCGACGAACACGCCGCGCGGCGTCCATCCGGCATGATCGCTTCCGTGACCTCTGACCCCCCGTCCCTACCCGGCTCGGGTTTGGATGACGAGGGTTCTCTAGCGCTTCACCTTCCCGAGTGGCGGACTCCAGCCCTTGGTGCGATTGCCGGAGCGCTCGTACTGGCGGGCGCGATCGCCGACGAGGCCTGGTTGTGGACCGCGGTCATTGCGCTGCAGCTAGCCATCGTCGCGACCTGGCACCGGTCGCTGGACACACCGTCCGCTGCGAGCGGCGCGGTCGTTGGAGGTGGGCTGGCCGCGATCGTCGACGTCGTCGTGGCGGTCACTGAGAACGAGCCGAGCCTGGGCCCCATCGCGGTCGTCCTCGGCGCCGGATACCTGGTCGCGGTGGTGCAGCAGCTGGCTCGCCGTGACGGACGCGACCACTTGGTCGACGCCCTGGCGGCAACGGTTTCGCTGGGGACCATCGCGGCTCTCGGAGCGGCATGGGTCGTGCTGTGGCAGCTTCCCGACGGTGAAGACACCGTCGTCGTCCTTGCCGGAGCTGTCGTTGCCGCGGCCGTGGGTCGCCTCGCGCCCGGTTTGGCCGGTGCGCTGATCGGACCGCTCGCCGCGGGCATAGTGGCTGGCGCCCTGCTGGGTGCGTCCGTCGATGACGTCGGCCTCGGGCTCGGCCTGGGCCTGGCCGCGGGGATTCCGGCCAGCCTTGCAGCAGCGATGCAGGCGCAGGTGCGCGGGTCTGGACGCGGCTGGGTCACCGGCGCGGTGTGGCCGGTGCTGGTGGCTGCACCGCTCGGCTACATCGTCCTGCGCGTGATCGGCTGACCCGCCGCATGCCCAGGGTCCAACACAGCCGCGGGGAATGCCCCGACCGGCCGGAATCTTGAGGCGGTCGTGAACCCCGGTGTGGTGATCCTGGTCGTAGCGCTAGTCGCCGCGACTGTCTTCGCCCTCTGGCGCCGCCGCACCGACGGAAGGCTGCGCGCTCCACGGGGGGCAGTGGAGGCGCTTGCGATCGACGGCGAGTCGAGGCCGAACGAAGGGGCGTCCAGCGCGGCCTTTCCCACCGCAGAGCTGGGGATCACGCTGGGGCCACGCGCCACCCTGGTTCAGTTCTCAACCGCGTTCTGCCAGCCCTGCCGCGCCACCCGACGGGTGCTCGCTGAGATCGCCGAGCTCGTCGACGGTGTCGCGGCAGTCGAGGTGGACGCCGAGGCGCACCTGGACGTCGTCCGGGAGCTGAATGTGATGCGGACGCCAACGGTCTTCGTGCTGGACGGGTCGGGTCAGGTGCGCCAGCGGGCGTCCGGCCAACCCCGAAAGGCCGACGTGATCGCGGCCATCGGTGCCCTCGAGAGGGGGTCGCAGGGCCCGGTGCCCGGCGGCGCGTCCGAAATCTGAAACGGTGTTTCGAAATATGAGACGAAATCGACAGGTGCAGAAAGCGCCACCTACCCTCGTTGTAATGGCAGGCCATCTGCCCCGTTCGTGGGGCCTGACGCAACGCCGCGCGGTCGACTTCGGCCGCATGGCTGGCTGCCTCTGTCGCGGATGACCCGCGGTCGCTGACCGCGTCCCGCGCTCGCTCCCCCCGCCCAGACAGCGGCCGGATCGGCCGAGCGCCTCGTCCGACCCCATATCCCCACGACGGAACGACAACGGAGTCATCCCATGAGTCCTGCACCAGGGTCGATGATCGACCCGCGCGGTCCTCGCTTCGTCGCGGCCGTCACCACGGTGGTCCTCGCGGTGGTGCTGGTCACCGCCAGCGTGTGGCTGCTGGCCGCGCAGACCGTCGTGTTCGCACTCGCGGCCTTCGGTGGGTTGCAGCGCAACCCGTACAGCGTCGTGTATCGGCGGTTGATCCGTCCGCGGCTCTCGCCGCCGACCGAGCTCGAGGCGTCCGCGCCACCACGCTTCGCACAGGGCGTCGGCTTCGCGTTTGCGTTGTTCGGCACCGTGGCGCTGGCGTTTGGCGCGACGACCCTCGGACTGATTGCCGTTGGCCTAGCGCTTGCCGCGGCGTTCCTCAACGCGGCGTTCGGCTTCTGCCTCGGCTGCGAGATGTACCTGCTCGGACGCCGCATCCTGCGTCCCCGCTCGCTTGAGACTTCTAGCCCAATGACGAACCTTTCACCGAACAACAAGGAGGTCGCGGCATGAGCCGCAACGACGTATTGGTTGATGCCGCCTGGGTCGAGGCCCACCTCGACGACCCGTCGGTAGTGCTGGTCGAGGTTGACGAAGACACCAGCGCGTACGAAAAGGGTCACATCCGCGGCGCGGTGCGCCTCGACTGGAAGACCGACCTGCAAGACCCGGTGAAGCGCGATTTCGTCGACCGTTCGACGTTCGAGCAGCTGCTGTCCGATCGTGGGATCAGCAACGACCACACCGTGGTGCTCTACGGCGGCAACAACAACTGGTTCGCGGCGTACGCCTACTGGTACTTCAAGTTGTACGGCCACGACAAGGTCGAGCTGCTCGACGGCGGCCGCAAGAAGTGGGAGCTCGACTCACGTGAGCTCGTCACCGACGTGCCCGATCGTCCGAAGACCTCGTACACCGCGAAGGACCAAGACACGTCGATCCGCGCGTTCCGGCAAGACGTGCTCGACGCGATCGGTTCACAGAACCTGGTCGACGTCCGTTCGCCTGACGAGTTCTCCGGACGCCTGCTCGCGCCGGCTCACTTGCCGCAAGAGCAGTCGCAGCGTCCTGGCCACGTCCCGACCGCGAAGAACATCCCGTGGTCGAAGGCTGCCAACGACGACGGCACCTTCCGCGACGACGAAGAGCTCAAGGCGCTGTACGCCGGTGCCGGTGTCGACCTCGGTACGGACACCATCGCGTACTGCCGCATCGGCGAGCGTTCGGCGCACACCTGGTTCGTTCTGCACGAGCTGCTCGGCGTCCCGAACGTGAAGAACTACGACGGTTCCTGGACCGAGTGGGGCTCGCTCGTCGGCGCCCCCATCGAGCTCGGTGACGGAAGCTGAGGGGCTGACATGTGCGGAGCAGTGGCCGGAGGGCCAGCCATCGATGGAGTTGACGCCACCAAAGAGGCGGTGATCCTGGGGATCGTCTCCTCAGACGGTCAGCCTGTGTCGCCGGCTTACGTGCGCCTGTTGGACGCGTCCGGCGAGTTCACCGCGGAGGTTCCGACCTCGGCGACCGGCCAGTTCCGGTTCTTCGCCGCGCCGGGAGCCTGGACGGTTCGGGTACTCGCACCTGGGGCGTCCGTCGACCGCAGCGTGCAGGCCAACTTGGGTGAGGTCGCCGACCTGGCGGTGTCTGTCTAGCTCGAACTTCACCACAGCGGACGCCGGGACTTCCGGCGTCCGCTGTGCTGTGTCGAGGGTGAACTGCCGCGGGTGAACCGCCGAGGCGTCCGGTCCGTTTCAGGGGTAT
>JBJMHG010000083.1:0-5352 GCA_045807485.1 Actinomycetes bacterium | reverse complement strand
ACATGCACCCGGTGCGGTATGCCTGTACGCGGCCGACCTCGGCGTCCTGTTCACCGGCGACACGTTGTTCAAGGGCGGACCCGGTGCAACGGGACGGTCGTATTCAGACTTCCCGACCATCGTGGCGTCCATCGACCGACTCGTCGACGAGCTTCCTGGCAACACCACCGTGCACACCGGCCACGGCGACTCCACCACGCTGGACGCCGAGGCGCCGCACCGCCAGGAGTGGCTCGACCGAGGTCACTGACAAACCCAGGCACGCGAGACCAAATCGTGACCGCGTCCGAGATTTCACCCATCCGGACAGGTGATGCCGTGGGCAGACTTGGGTACCTTGGCTGTTCCAGCACCGGGGGCGGAGGACACGATGGACAAGCCAGAGTCAACGAACCCTGTCGATCCCGAGCTGATCGACATCGTCGACCACGTACGCAATCGCTATGGCGCGCATGGGCTCCGGCAGCTGATCGAACTCGCCCGCACCGAGGCTGAGGTCACCGAGGACGCACTGAGCGAGCTCGCCGACGCCACCTGAGCGGCCACCCGTCAAGATCCACTTCTGCTCTTCTTGTCCGTTATGTGACTAGTCCAATTGGGTGACCCTCGTCCGTTCGGCTGCGCCCCATCACCCGAACGGCGTAGACCTGGCACTTGGCCCGTCTCCGCGACGGTTCACGCCACCGGGTCTCGCCCGGCTTGGGGGGGAACACAGTCCATTGGAAGGGCACCACATGCGTTTTCCCGCACGATCTAGCCGAGGGCTCCGATGGCTTGCAGTCGCGTCCCTCACTATTCCACTAGCACTGTTCAGCACCTCGAGCGCTCAGGCCGCCGATGGGCCGTTCAACATCGATGGAACTATTCCCGACTCTGGGCTGCCTGCCAGCGCCAATTTGCCTGACGACTTTGGCTCTGTAAAAGAGCTTGGCCCACTTAACTCCAGCACCACCAAGATCGGCGTGATCCACAATGACGCGGTGCCGACGCTGGGGCTGACGAACCCGAACGCGCAGGTCGACCTCCGCCAGGCTTGGGTCTCCACCGCAAAGGACTCGGCAGCACCCAACCACGACTGGCTCTACTTCGGCTGGGAGCGTGACTCCAACAGCGGTAGCGGCTTCATTGCCTATGAGTTCATGCAGAACGCGGCTCCCGTGGGCTGCGCCTACGACACAGCGGACGACGCCACGCTGATCGCCAACTGCAACCCCTGGGCGAACCGTCGCGCTGGTGACTTCATGATCCTCTGGGACCAGCAGGGCGGCAGCAAAGACCTCTACCTGCGTACCTGGAGCGGCACCGGGACGAACCTCACTTTGGGCGCACCGACGCTGCTGAATAGCACCGTTTCCCAGGCGCAGTACAGCGCCGACGGGTTCCGTGGCGAAGCCGCAGTCGACCTGACCGCGACCATCTTCGGTGGCAGCACCGCTTGTAAGACGTTCGCCAACACGATCCCCAGCACGGTGACCGGTAACTCGGATACTGCCGACTACAAGGACACCATCCTTCAGACGGCCCCGCCGATCACCAACTGCACGTCCTCCACGGTGACGACACCGAAGACGGCGGCCGGGGGAGACATTCCCGCTGCTGGCCTCTCCATCGGAAACGGCGTGGTCGGTGTCAAGGACTCCGCTGTCGTGAGCCTCACGGGAGGCACGGCGACTCCGGCTGGTTCGGTGGCGTTCTCCCTGTGCAAGGTCGATTCACCAGGACTTTGCACCACAGGTGGGACAACTGTGGGCTCGACGAATCTGACAGGGACGGCGTACCCGGCCACCGTGGTGAGTCCAACGGCTTACGTGACCTCGGCCGGTCGCTACTGCTGGAGGGCGGTCTTCAGCGGTGACAGCGCAAACGGGATTCCCAGTTCCAGCGACTCGTCGGCAACCGAGTGCTTCACCGTGAACCCGGTGACACCGACCCTGTCGACGACCGCCAGTGCAGGCGTGAATCTCGGAGGATCGGTTTCCGACCGGGCAGCCTTGTCCGGTCTGGCGACGCAACCGGCTAATCCAGTCATCAATCTCACTGGAGCCAGTGGCGCAGCAGCCGGTGGAACGATCACCTTCAAGCTGTACGGACCAAACGACTGCACGACGGTGGCCTACACCTCGCCTACCGTCAGCGTGAATGGGAACGGCAATTACGACACGCCGAACCCGCAGTTTGTTCCGACCGCAGCTGGCACCTACCACTGGGTCGCCCAATACAGCGGTAACTCGCCGAACAACATGGGTACCACTCACAACGCTGCGTGCGGCGACAGCAACGAGGATGTGGTGGTCAGCACCGTTGCATCGTCGATGACGACAGCGCAGCGTTGGGTGCCACGTGACTCCGCAACGATCAGTGCTCCCGCAGGTGGCGACCTAGCCGGGACGGTTTCGTTCGACCTGTACAAGTCGAACGACTGCTCAGGCACTGCCATCTACAGCACCACGCGACCCGTCGCAGGTGCCTCACCGGTGACGGTATCTACGGTCGACTCGGCGAGTCAGCCGGCGGCTCAGAGCAGTACGGCCAACTTCTCGTGGAACGTGAGCTATGACAGCACGAACAACGCTCAGCGAGACATCCCCGCAAGCTGTCACGAGACGTCTGCGTTGACGATTGCCAACGGAGGCACCGTCAGCAGTCCGTGATCAACTAGCGGAAACGCTCAACCCAGGGCCGGTGCCAGCACTGCTGGTGCCGGCCCAGCGGCGTCCGAGGCATGGGCCGAGGATGCAAGTCGCGCCCTGACATGGGTGGACCCGCCGGGCGCATCCCCCGAAGGCGGCGACCCGACGGATCCACTCCCCCGAGCAGCCCCACCGGGGCACCGTTCATGCTGTCAGCGGACTGCACGAAAACCGATCGCCCGAATGGTGGAACCCACCTGCATGATCGGACGGCCACAGGCCAATACAAATCGGACGAACCGGGAGCCGGCGATCGGACTCGAACCGATGACCTACCGCTTACAAGGCGGTTGCGCTACCAACTGCGCCACGCCGGCGAAATGCTGGATCAGCCTAGCGATGCCCCAGGCTGACGGGTGAGGCACCAGATCCGGGTTCCATCCTCGAGATCGAGTTCGCCGGTGACGTTGAATCCGAAGCGCGCGTAGAAGCCCAGGTTCGTCTCGGTTCCTGTCTCGAGGAAGCTGGGCAAGCCGTCGGCATCAGCTGCCATCAACCCGGGTCGCATGACAGCTGCACCGTGCCCACGTCCGCGCGCGGCGGGGTCTGAGGCAAGCACTCCCAGGTAGTAATGGTCTTCGGCCGGACCGAGTTCGTGGACGCGCTGCTCATACCTGTCGAGACGAACCACCGCGTCACTAGGAAACGTCGATACAGCGACGTCCCACATCGCGTCCTGCTCCGGTTGCGGCAGCTTCGTACCGCCGGGTGGATCCCACAAGGATGCAGACACCACTTTCCCGTCCACCTCTTCGACCCAGACCAGCCCACCTGCCAACCGAAGGTCGAGCAAGAACGCCAAGAAGACGCGAGCGTGGGGAAGGTAGTCACCATTGAAGAAGTGGTCGAATGCCGGTTCGGTGACGAACGCGTCAGTGCACACGGCGACGATCGCGTCACGGTCGCGTTCGGACGCCGGCCGTACGACACGTTGCATGGCGTCAGTCTGTCAGCCGAGATGTATCAACGAAGCAGCAGCCAGAGGGCCTGACATACGGCGGGCACGGCTAGTGCGACGGCCGGTGACGGACGCAGCCATCCAGTCATGGCCACCACGATCGCCCACGGAACCGTGATCGCGAACGTCGTGGCAGCGAAGGGTGAGCGTTCGTGCAGGATCACGATGAACCCGACTCCAAGCACGAGGACCGTCGCCGCTCCTGCCGCCGAGACCGCGACACCACGCGCCGCGTACCAAGGTTCGACCTCGTCGCGCGATAGGAGCAACCACAGCGAGGTAACCAAGACCGCAGCGGACGCCGCCGTCACGATGTGCAGCGTCACGACCTCGCGATCGAGCACATTGCCCATGCAGGGCTGCGCCGAGACCCACATCCATCCGGCGACTGCGCCACCCAACAGTGGAAGCGAGGCGCCCAGGGAAAGAGCCGGCGCGATGGCCGACATGCGAGGAAGTCGAGCGATCATTGCGACCGAGGCCAGCGCCACGAAGAGTGCGAGCTCGAGTGCCCCGGGGATCACCCGCACCGGGACGCCGTCACACCCGTCCAGCGACCCGAAGGCGAGTACACCGAGCAGCGCCAACGAGGCCACCCCATGCGCTACCCCCACGCTTCGCATCCGCGGGCGCACTCGATTCGACTCCCGCACAGGGGCGTCCACCAAAACGTTCACCGATTCCCTCCGGCGTCCATCCTGGCTGCCCGTTCAACACCCAAGAGGGTGGACGTGAGGCGAATCCCCCATCCGGCCGAACCGCAACCACCAGAAGGGGGCGAGCCGGCCTCGTACGTGAACGGGCGACTACCCAGAGCGGCTCCGCGCCAGCGCGTAGAGGGCGATACCGGCGGCAACGCTTGCGTTGAGCGACTCGGTGCTCGCCGAGATGGGGATGCCCGCGATCTGGTCGCAGGTGTCTCGCACCAGTCGAGACAAGCCGGCGCCCTCAGCACCGATCACCAGCACCATCGGCAACCCAGCATCAACCTGGTCGATCGTGACCTCCGCGCCGGCATCAAGCCCGACCACAAAGAGCCCGGCCTTCTTGTACGCCGTGAGCTGCCGCGCCAGGTTCGTGCAGCGGGCCACCGGCACCCGCGCCGCCGCACCGGACGCGGTCTTCCACGCGGACGCCGTCATGCTGGCTGCGCGTCGCTCAGGTACGAGAACACCGTGTGCACCAAACGCGGACGCCGAGCGGACCACTGCACCCAGGTTGCGTGGGTCGGTCACGTGGTCGAGCGCAACGACGAGTGGCGTCTGGCCGATGTCCGTCGCCCGAGTCAACAGGTCGTCAGCGTGCGCGTACTCGTACGGCGGCACCTGGAGGATGAGCCCCTGGTGGGTGAGACCGTCAGCGAGGCGGTCGAGCTCTATCCGCGGTGCTTCGAGCACCGACAGCGACTGCTCATTCGCAAGGTGAACTGCCTCACGCACCCGCTCGTCCTGGTCGATGCGTTCGGCGACATACAGAGCTGTCGTCGGTATCTTCGCCGCCAGCGCCTCGACGACTGCGTTGCGGCCAACCACGTATTCGGGTGCGCCTTCGCGAGAGCGGCCCGAACTGCGTCCGGACGGCGCGCGGCGTCCGCCCTTGTCTGAGCGTTCTGAGCGCTTCGCTGCGGCGCGCTTCTTCTTCGCGGCCGGGTGCTTGTCGCGCTCAGTCGCCTTAGGCGTCGGGCCCCGGCCCTTCAGCTGCTTG
>JBJMHG010000082.1:0-3890 GCA_045807485.1 Actinomycetes bacterium | reverse complement strand
CCGCCCGATCCAGCTCGTCGTCGCCTATCCCCAAGGGGGTACGGGTGAAATCGTGGGCCGGCCGCTGGCGGAGAAGCTGACGGCCTCGCTGGGCCAGCCGGTCAACCTCGAGTACCGGCCCGGTGGGAGCGGAGCAGTCGGAACCCAGAGCGTTGCCCACGCTGCCCCCGACGGCTACACGCTCCTGCTCGGCCAGACCGGTGAACTCGTCATCAACCGCTACCTCGTTCGCGACCTCGGCTACGACCCGGATCGGGATTTGCGGCCCGTCGCTCTGGTCGCGCAGATCCCGCTCGCGCTCGTGGTGAAGGCCGACGCGCCATTTACGACGGTCGACGATCTGCTCAAGGCTGCCAGGGCCTCCCGCAGAGGTCTCAGCTTCTCGTCAGGGGGGCCTGGCACCACAGGCCAGTTCAGCGCCGAGTTGCTTCGCCTGCGCAGCGCGGCCCGCCTGATCCACGTTCCCAGCGACGGCGCTGCCGCGGCCCTGCGGGCCGTCAGCGACGGGCAAGTCGACTTCTACTTCGCGCCGCTCCCGCTCGCCCTGCCCGAGGTGAGGGCTGGCAAGCTGAAGATCCTGGCGGTTTCTCTGCCACGTCGGTCCCTGGCGGTCCCGACCGTGCCGACGATGATCGAGAGTGGGTTCAGGAACTTCACTTTGTCCGCTTGGGTCAGCGTGCTCGCGCCGCGCAACACGCCCATGGACATCGTCAATCGGCTGAATGCCGCTATCAACCATGCCCTTGCGCAACCTGATTTGCGCGAGCGTCTGATCACGGACGGGGCTGATATCGATCCCATGTCGCCGGAGCAGGTCGGCATCTTCATCCGCTCCGAAGCCACCAAGTATCAAGACGTGATGACGGATGAGTTCTGCTCCCGCTTCGGTTACGGCGGCTGCGCCGGCTACAACGTCTACGAGTGAGCGGCCACCGTCCGACAACATTATTCAGAGCCCCTCGCCCTTGTGGAATAGGGAGCCCCTCATGTCCTTTTTCGCTCCACCACCCGGCCTTTCGACAACCGTCTTCACCCGCATGCCGGACCGGTTCCGAAAGCCGAGGGCCACCCCTTGGGCTAAGGCGAACAGAGGCGGTCAGGAGATTGATTCCTTCCTTGAGGGACCCTGCTTTGATAGCGCCGGCCGGCTCTACGTCACCGACATTCCCTTCGGTCGGATCTTCCGGATCTCACCCGAGGGAGATTGGGAACAAGTCGCCGAATACGATGGGTGGCCCAACGGGCTGAAAATCCACCAGGACGGCCGAATTTTCATCACCTGCTATAAGCGAGGCCTTATGCTGCTGGAGCCTGACAGCGGCACGGTCACACCCTTCCTCGAAACGGCCGGATCGGAGGGATTTAAGGGCGTCAACGACCTGACGTTCGGGTTCAACGGCGATCTATATTTCACCGATCAGGGGCAGACCGGGCTCCAGGATCCGACAGGTCGCGTCTACCGTCTCAAGCCCTCTGGCGAGCTGACCTGCCTGATCGACACGGTTCCGAGCCCAAACGGCATCGTCATCGATACCGCGATGACCAGCCTGTATGTCGCCGTCACGCGCGCTCAGCAAATCTGGCGCATCCCGCTCCAGGCCAGCGGCATTGTTGCAAAGGTGGGATTGTTCGCGCAATTGCACGGCGGCATGGGTGGGCCCGACGGCATCGCTCTCGATGCGGAAGGCTGCCTGATTGTGGCCCATACGGGCTTTGGGTCCATCTGGCGGCTGTCCCCTGTTGCCGAGCCCCTTTTGCGTGTGACGTCCTGCGCCGGATTTTCGACCACGAACATCGCCTTCGGCGGCGCCGATCACAAAACGCTCTTCATCACCGAGTCCCACAGCGGCAGCATTCTCCAGGTTGAGATGCCGGTGCCCGGGCAGCAACTCTATTCCCACACGTGAGACCCCAATCAGGAGACGCATCCGTGTCGCAACACGAGTGTCTCTCTGCGCACGCAAGCTCAGGAGCGTATCGTCAAAATGGATAAGGGCGGACAGAACGCGCCCCACACCCATCCGGATGGTCGCATGACTACAGTCATCTCAGGTCGCGTGGCATACGGGATCGGAAAAAAGGCCGACCTTGCAACAACAAACATCTACTCGGCAGGAAGCTACTACTACACCCCGCCGAACGTTCCTCACTTCCTCTTGGCTGTCGATAGCGACGTCGTCTACGAGGAAGTGGGCTTTGGTCCATCATCCTCGCCACCAGTCAAGGAATGACTTCAACCAGCGACTCGTGCCCAGAAGGCGAGAGCGCTGAATCAAACGGGCCATGAGAAAACGGGGAGCAGGAGTGGCATTCATGCCGCAACACGATCGGCGTACGCACCTCAAGCTTCTTGGCGCCGCAGCATTCGGATTTAGCCTCCGGGCAACCGCGGCCGCGTCGCAGGAGGTTCATTGGTCCTCCGGCACCGAGAAGCCGCGCACAAAAATTCCCGCCAACGCGACGGACTCCCACCATCACATCTATGACCATCGCTTTCCGGCTTCGCCGACAGCAACACTGCTGCCGCCGGACGCAAGCGTCGCGGATTACCGCAAGCTCCAGGAGCGCCTCGGGACCACGCGCAACGTCGTCGTTCAGCCTTCAACCTATGGGACAGACAACCGTCTGCTGATCGAGTCCCTCGCGCAGTTCGGGCCGACGGCTCGGGGGATCGTGATGCTCGATCGGTCGGTGGGCTCAGACGAACTGAAGCGGCTCAACGACAAGGGAGTGCGTGGGGTCCGGTTCGGCACACGTCTCCCGGGTGGAGCCCCCATGGACGATATGGAGCCGGTCGCCCGGAAGATCGCCGACCTCGGTTGGCACATCCAGCTCGTATCCGAGGGCGACCGCATCCTGGAATGGAAAGACGTTCTGGGGCGTCTTCCCACCCCAATCGTCTTCGATCACATGGGGCACCTGCCCGAACCCGAGGGGGCCCAGCACCCGGCTTTCCGTGTCATCGCGGATCTCCTCGAAAGGCGAGGTGCGTGGGTAAAGCTCACAGGCGCTTATATCCTGAGCAAGGTCGGCCCTCCGACATATGCGGACCGGAGTGCGCTCGCCAAAGCCTACGTGAAGCTTGCGCCTGAACGGCTTGTGTGGGGAAGCGACTGGCCACACCCGACCTCGAAAGCCGACGCCAAGCCGGACGATGCCGTCTTGTTCGACCTACTGTCTGACTGGGCGCCCGATGAGACAGTCCGAAACCGGATCCTGGTCGACAACCCGGCCAAGCTGTATGGTTTCTGATTGAGAGGAGGCACCCGGTCGACTGTCGACCGACACTCACGTCTGGCCAGCCCCTTCAAGCTCCTCCGCACCTGAACGCAGGCGCCGAGATCCCGTGTTTCTGCAGCTTCTCGTAAAGCGTCGTCTTCGGGATCGCGAGAACCTCGCTCACCGCCGCTACGCTTCCGCGATGTCTGCGCAACTGCTGAACAATGATCTGCTTTTCAAACCAGTTCACCAATTCGGTCAGAGAGGGAGGAGCGATCGCTCGATCGTACGTGGATCCATCCTCGTTCAGCCCCAGCACAAGGCGGAGTGCAAAGTTGCGCAACTCGCGGACATTGCCGGGCCAAGTATGCGATAGAACATACGGCATCACGTCATCGAGCGTTGGAATATCTCGGCGGTACCGTTGCGCCGCTTCAGCCAGAAACATGTCAAGCAAGAGAGGGACATCCTCCAGCATCTCTCGAAGGGGGACACTCTCCAAATGCACAACGGACAGAGCGTAACACAGCTCCGGCAAGAACACGTCTCGGTCGCAAAGTTTGCATAAATCCTCACGCGCTGATGCAATGATGCGAGTGACTGCCTGTGAACCACCAATCTTGCCGTTTGCCTCGTTTTGGATTGCCCCTGAAAGCTTTGCTTGAGTGCGC
>JBJMHG010000081.1:0-2749 GCA_045807485.1 Actinomycetes bacterium | reverse complement strand
ATTCCAAATGGGGTGACGTAGTCGACCATGCGCGGGAACTTGTCGACGCCGTGAATGGTCACCGGTCCGTGGTGCATGAGGTGCAGGCGCGTCACCTCGAACCCTTCGAGGGCGCATGGGCCGTAGTTCGTCCAGACCACGTTGCTGAGCAGTCCGAACATGCCGTCCAGGTTGATCGTGCGAGGTTGGACGAGTCGCGAAGAGAGCAGGTGCAGGCGCAGGTAGATGTCAAAAGCGTCGGTCGGAGCGGCGTCCAAGTCGTCTATATGGAGCGCGATCAACCGCACATGCACTTGGCGTTTGAGGTCAGCGACCACCAGATGGTCAACGGCGGCACCGATCAGCTCGTGAGCTTCGTCGGCCGGGACGTCGAAGAGACCCGCTTCGGATGTGCGCACGCGCGCTTGAACTACCGAGTCCCAGCCCAGCCCGAGCCGTGGGTAGCGCACGTCCAGCACACGGCCGTCGCGGTCGGAGATGGTCGCGAGACCCACGCCGAATGCGGCGCGCTCGGGGGAGGCTGCAGTCGTGGAGGAGGTCACGTCGTTACGGTACCCAGGTGGCGACAATCGACCTGGGGCAGGACGTGGCAACGCTGACAGCGGCTCTCGTCGATGTCTACTCCGAAAGCGGGCGCGAGACTGAACTTGCAGACGCGGTTGAGGCGGCTTTGCGTCCACTCCAACACCTAGAGGTCAAACGCAATGGGGACGCGATCGTCGCCAGCACGTCGTGGGGCAGAAGCGAGCGGGTTGCTCTGGCCGGCCATCTCGACACGGTGCCCCCCGCGGACAACCTCCCGTCGTCGCGGGACGGAGACGTGCTGGCCGGACTGGGCAGTGCGGACATGAAGGGCGGCGTCGCCGTAATGCTGCGGCTCGCGACGACGGTGTTGTCGTCCGGTCGCGATGTGACGTACGTGTTCTACGACGGGGAAGAGGTCGGCGCCGAGCGGAATGGGTTATTGCGCCTGACCCGGCAGAACCCGGAGTGGTTGGCAGCTGACTTCGCGGTTTTGCTTGAGCCGACAGATGCGATCGTCGAAGGAGGGTGCCAAGGCACCATGCGTGTCAACGTTCGAGTTCCGGGTGTTCGAGCACACAGCGCCCGATCGTGGATGGGGCGCAACGCGATCCACGAAGCCGGACGCGTTCTGGATCGGCTCCGGGCGTACGAGCCCCGGCGTCCCATGGTTGACGGCTTGGAGTTCCGAGAGGGACTCAATGCCGTCGGTATCTTTGGTGGAGTCGCCGGGAATGTCATTCCTGGTGAGTGTGTAGTCGCTGTGAACTTCCGGTATGCGCCCGATCGTTCGGAGTCCGATGCCGAGGAACATCTTCGGGAGGTATTCGACGGTTTCGAGGTGACGGTGACCGACAGCGCGCCAGGGGCGCTGCCGGGGTTGCAGCATCCTGCGGCGAAGGCTTTCGTCGATGCCATCGGGGGAACGCCGCGCGCGAAGTTCGGCTGGACCGACGTAGCGCAGTTCTCGGCACTTGGCGTCCCAGCGGTGAACTACGGGCCTGGAGACCCCAACGTCGCTCACACCGCGGGGGAGGCAGTGTCAGTGCAGCAGCTTTTCGAATGCGAAGCGAACCTCGAACGATGGCTTACGTCATGACAGTCCCTCTTGTCGGTGCGGTGTAGCACTGATTCCGTTCAACGAAACAACCGCCGGTCACATCCGCTGAGTGTTCGCAGATGGTGACGGCGGTTGTTTCTTTCTACGGATTCGGTGTAGCACCGCACCCACAGGAGGGAGGAGCAGCCCAGCGATTGGGTCGCCTTGCTTAGGACTGCTTGATGGCGCTCACGTCGAGGGTGATCTTCACCTTGTCGCTCACCAGGACGCCACCCGCTTCGAGGGCCACGTTCCAGGTCAGGCCGAAGTCTTTGCGGCTGATGGTGGTCTCGCCGGAGAAGCCGATCCGCTCGTTGCCGAAGGGGTCGGACGCGAGTCCCTCGAGGTCCACCTTGAGCTCGACCGGACGCGTAGTGCCACGAATCGTGAGGTCGCCCGTCATGACGAAGTCGTCGCCGCCCTCGTAGCGGACGCCGGTGGAACGGAAAGTCAGCTCGGGGTAGGTCTCGATGTCGAGGAAGTCACCGGAACGCAGGTGGTTGTCGCGGTCGTCGCTGCCGGTCGAGATCGAGCCGGCTTTGATGGTCAGTTCGGCCGACGACTGCTCTGGCGCTGAACCGTCCAGGCTCAGGTTGCCCTCGAACTCGTTGAACTGGCCGCGGACAGTGGCGACCATGGCGTGCTTGGCCGAGAAGCCGACCCGCGTGTGACTGGGGTCGATCGTCCAGGTGCCGGTGGTCTGCTCAATGGTGGTCGTGGTGGTCGTGCTCATGGGCGCGGTCCTTCCGCTGGAGGTTGAGACTGGCGGTGTAGTAGAAGAGGCAATATTTGATTGTTCAGTAGTTGAATACTCAAGTAATACCGTAACACGGTGCCAGGGTCAAGTCATTCCCGGCTCCCGCTAGCGTCAGGTGACATGAGCCTCGATCGACCGAACCTCCCCGATGGCGCCGGACGGCCCCGCGAGAAGCGGCGGGGACCCGTCGTCCTGCGGCGCGCCCAGGTGCAGCGGAGCACCACTGATCAGCGCCTGCTAGACAGCGCGGGGCCTACCGACTGGGTGCACTCCGATCCGTGGCGGGTACTGCGGATCCAGGCGGAGTTCGTGGAGGGCTTCGGCACTCTCGCCGAGCTCGGCCCAGCGATCAGCGTCTTCGGTTCGGCTCG
>JBJMHG010000080.1:0-5030 GCA_045807485.1 Actinomycetes bacterium | reverse complement strand
CGACAGCGGGTTTGCCCACCGAACCTGCTCGGTCGGATGAACGCGTCCGTACGATTCATCGTCTGGGGAACTCAACCAATCGGCGCCTTGATCGGAGGAGCCTTGGGCACGGCATTCGGCCTCGTGCCGGTCATGTGGCTCACGGTTGCAGGCACCGCGCTTGCTGCCGCGCCGGTGGCTTTTTCACCGCTCATGCGGATGAGGGACATTCCTGACGATCCCCTGGTGGCGTCCGTCACCTAGCATCGCACTGCATGACGGTCGATCCTAGACTCGCATCACTATGCGCCTAGTCATCGCTCGTTGCTCAGTCGACTACACCGGACGCCTCAGCGCTCATCTGCCCATGGCAACACGACTGATCCTCGTCAAGGCCGATGGATCCGTGTCTATCCATGCCGACGACAGAGCATACAAACCGTTGAACTGGATGAGTCCGCCCTGCACGACCGCGGTGGCGGTGAACGCCAAAGGCGTTGGTACTTGGACGGTCACCCATATCAAGACCGGTGACCGACTGGTGATCTCGATCGAAGAAGTACTCCAGGACACCGAACATCACCTGGGCGTCGATCCCGGACTGCAGAAGGACGGCGTCGAAGCCCACCTGCAGGAACTGCTGGCCGCACATATCCAGACTCTCGGTGAAGGCTGGTCGCTGGTGCGACGCGAGTACGGAACCGCAATAGGGCCGGTAGACATCCTGGCGCGGGACGCGGATGGGACGTCCGTGGCTATCGAGATCAAGCGTCGCGGTGAGATCGATGGCGTCGAGCAGCTCACGCGTTACCTCGAGCTGCTTAATCGGGATCCATTGCTCGCACCTGTGCGAGGAGTCTTTGCAGCGCAAGAGATCAAGCCACAAGCGCGCGTGCTAGCGACCGATCGTGGAATCGACTGCATCACCCTCGACTATGACGTTCTCCGCGGCATAGACAATGTCGAGGAGCGGTTGTTCTAAGACACTCGTGCTGCAAGCGTGGGCACGGCTAGTCTGACTCCATGGCTGGATTCTTGGACAAGGCGAAGCAGGTTGCTCAACAGGCGCTCGACGAAGCGAAGAAGGGGGTCGAGCAGGGCCAAGCGAAGCTCGACGAAGCCGGCGCAAAGCGTGAGGCCACGCGACTGCTGGCGGCGCTCGGTGCAGCGTTCTACGCCGAGCAGCGAGCCGATGGAACTCGCGCGGACGTCGATGCCGCAATGCTCGCCGTCGACAACCACGTGAGCGTCAACGGCACCCAAGGGTTTCCCGGCCAAGACTCAGTCGTTGAACCACCCCCAGGGACGGGCTCGGCGCCCGCGTCCGATGCGCCATCTCCCCCCAGTGCCACGGGACAGACCGCTCCGCCGGACGCACCGCGTCCGCCTGGCATGTAGCCGACTCACTCGATTCCGTTGCGCTCCGCCCACAGCGCGGCCTGAGTACGGTCGACGACGCCGATGCGTTGGAAGCACGACGTCAGGTGCGCTTTGACGGTCCGTTCGGTGATTCCGAGTCGACGTGCAATCTGCTTGTTGGAAAGACCTGCGCGCACCAATACCAACACCTCGGTCTCGCGGGCCGTGAGTTCGATGTCGGCCCGCGAGGGTGACTCCGAACGCGCCGACAAGAGTTCTCGCGCAGCTCTCGGATGCAGGGGCGACTCACCCCGAGCCGCGGCACGCACTCCGGCGAGTATCTCGTCGGGCGAGGCGTCCTTGAGCAGATAGCCAACGGCGCCAGCGTCCACGGCCCCGATGATGCGCTCGCGATCTGAGAACGACGTAACGATGACCACCGCTGAGTCGGGGCTTTCTTCGCGCAGCGCCGCTGTCGCTTGAACCCCATCCATGACTGGCATCTGAAGATCCATCAGCACGACGTTGGGGCGCACCTTCGCAGCGAGCTCGACCGCTTGTGAACCGTTTTCGGCAGAGCCAAGAACTTCGATGTCCGAAGCACTGGCGAGAAGCTGTTGCAGTCCAGCACGAACCATCGAGTGATCGTCAACCACGAGCACCGTGATCATCGGACTGGCACCGTCAAGGTCACCGAGGTCCCCTGCCCAGGAGCCGACTCCACCGTCAGAGCCCCGTCTGCCTCACTTGCCAAGTCACGCAAGCCGCGCAGTCCGAAGCTGTCTGCCGGCACATCGCGGGACGTTTCGAAGCCTCGCCCGTTGTCGACCACACGCAACACCGCGACAGAGGGGTTTCCGCCGACCTTCACGCTGATATCGAGCTGTGACGGCGAACCGTGACGGGTGGCGTTTCGCACACACTCCTGAGCGGTGCGCCACACCAGCGCGCTGGTTTGGCTAGACAGCAGCTCGGTGTCATCTACATCCAAGCGCACGTCAACACCGGCCTGTTCTGCCGGCGCCACAAGATCTTGCAGAGACGCACCCAGACCGGCACCGTCCAGCTCCGGCGAGTAGATCTCCACCAATAACGATCGGAGTGCCAGCAGGCTTGACCGAACAGCGGACGCCAAGCGCTCGAGCTCCGATGCCAGTCGCCTTGATGGAGACTTTTCCTCCGACTCCGCTCCAATGTCGCGGGCCATGCCCGACAGGGCAAAGGAGGTCCCTGCCAGGTCCTGCACCACACCGTCGTGCAGGTCGCGTGCTACGCGCCGACGTTCGGCATCGGACGCCTCGGTCGCCATCACGAGATATCGCTCACGATCAGCTGCCGCCGCGTCGGCTCTGCGGGAGAGCACCCAGACCAGCGGAGTCGTGACGATGAGAAACAGCAGAATCCCTCCGACCGTCAGCGGTCGGAAAAGGCTGTAGAGCTCGTCTGCCCTCGCCTGAAGATTGGTGTCTGTGAGGTACAGCTCGAACAGCAGCGGGTCGCCATTGGGCGCGGTCACTCGGGTGTAGACCTCGAGCACCTGACCAAGCTGGTTCTCGTACTCGTTCTCGGATTTGCTGAGGTCTGACACTTCAGCGTCCGATCCACCGTTGTCCAAGACCTCCTGCTGTTCGGCGCCGAATGTAAAGGTTTCACCAATGAGGCGCGGCTCATCGGAGTAGATGATTTGGCCATCGGCACTCCAGACCTTCACGCGGACGATCTCACCGCCAACAACACGGCTTCGCACCAGCCGGTCGAACTTGTCGAGGTCTCCCGGCTGGGTGGTGAGAAGTCCAGACGACAACGCCGGTTCTACGACCGTATCGGCGATCAGCTGCGTGGTGGCTTTGGCGTCGTCGACGGCCTGTTCACGTGCCAGTCCTTCGCCCAAGATTCCCGTGACCCAAGCTAAGACGAGGGCGACGACGACGCCCACCACGACGAACTGCACGACCGGTCTCTGCCAGACCGGTCGTGCAGTTCTCGTCTGTCTTGTTGACACTCAGGTGCTCCGAGAGTCTGAGAGGCGTGGCGGTTAGAACGTGAGGTTACCTCGGCATACCTCGCCGCTGTTCGGGTTCTTCGCACGCCATCCGATGTGGTCGTCGCCTTTCACGTTCACCATCAGACGGCGAACATCGAACGATCCACTGGCTCCAGCTGTAGTTGCAGAGCCTCGCGCTGAGACCTGCCCGTTGTGAAGCATCTTCCACTTCCAGTTCTGACCGCTGACATTGCTGTCGACTTCACCCTCGACCTCGATGCGACCGTTCTGTGGGCTGGCCTTCAGCTTCCAGTCACTGCTGCCGGAGCAGTTACCGCGGCGGATGACGTCCGCGTCATTGGCCAGTGCGGGTCCAGCAACGCCTAGCAGGGCCATACCGGTAAAGGCGATGGCTCCAGTGCGAATCAGGATTGAGCTGTTCATGAGTCCTCCAGCGGGCGGGTGTCCGGTGACACGTTCTCTTTGTTGACACCAGATAGCCTGCGCCCGATTGAGGGCAGGAAACTATTGTCCTGTAGTACTACGACCCGGCACTCCTACGACCCCGGCGCTGCTGCCACAAGATCAAGCCCCTGGGCCCGCCGGACTTCATCGACGATGCGCAGCATGATGTCGTCGATTGTGTAGTCCTTCGGCGTAAATACGGCAGCAACCCCTTGAGACTCGAGCTCTGCGGCGTCCGCCTCGGGGATGATCCCCCCGACTACCACCGGCACGTCGGTGAGCCCGGCAGCGCGAATGCGCCTCAGCACGTCAGGTACTAGCTCCATGTGTGATCCAGACAACACCGACAGACCTACGACGTGAACGTCTTCCTCGACGGCGGCGGCAGCGATTTGCTCAGGAGTGAGTCTGATGCCCTGGTAGATCACCTCGAATCCGGCATCGCGAGCTCGCACCGCAATCTGCTCCGCACCGTTGGAATGGCCGTCGAGCCCGGGTTTGCCGACCAGAAGGCGCAAGCGTCCCCCAAGCTGCTCGCCGGTTCGGCGAACCGCATCACGGACGATCTCGGATGCACCCGCCCCCAGCGTCTTGGTCGAAACCCCTGTGGGTGCCCGGTACTCACCGAAGACCTCCCGCAACGCATTGGCCCACTCCCCCGTGGTCACACCAGCCCGGGCACAGTCCAAGCTGGCAGGCATCAGGTTGGAACCATCAGAGGCGGCTTTGACGAGCGACTCGAGTGCCGCCTGTGCCGCCGCGCCGTCGCGCTCAGCACGCCATTGCTCGAGGCGCTCGATTGCACGCTGCTGCACATCCGGCGCAACTGTCTCGATAGCGGTATCGAGGTCTGCCAGTAACGGATTCGGTTCTGACGTCGTGAATTCGTTGAGCCCCACCACCAGGTCGTCACCTGACTCGATGCGCTGCCGCCGCTCGGCGTGCGACTGAACGAGTGCCGTTTTCATGTAGCCCGACTCGACCGCGACCAGAGCGCCGCCCATCTCTTCGATTCGCGCTATCTCGACCCGCGCGCCCTCGACGAGCTCGGCGACCTTGCGTTCGACTACCTGCGACCCGTTGAAGAGATCGTCGTATTCGAGCAAGTCAGACTCGAACGCCAGCACCTGCTGCATGCGAAGCGACCACTGCTGGTCCCACGGCCGAGGCAGACCCAAGGCCTCGTTCCATGCCGGCAGCTGGATGGCACGAGCACGTGCGTCCTTGGACAGCGTGACGCCCA
>JBJMHG010000079.1:0-7541 GCA_045807485.1 Actinomycetes bacterium | reverse complement strand
TCCAGAAGTAGAGGTGTGGCACTAGCAGCCGCGCCGGCCCTCCGTGCTCGGGGGCCAGGGCCTCGCCTTCGTACTCGAACGCGATCCAGGCCTGACCGTCGAGCAGGTCTTCGAGCGGGAGATTCGTGGTGTAGCCGCCGTAGCAGTGCACCAGTGCAAAGTCCGCTGCTGACTCGATGTCCTCCAGTAGACGATCAACGGACACCCCCCGCCATTGCGTGTCGAGCTTTGACCACCGAGTCACGCAGTGGATGTCGACAGTCACATCATCAACAGGTAGACCAAGCAGCTCATCCCACGTCCACTCACGTGACGTTCCGGATTCGCTCTGGACGCGGAATGTCCAGTCAGAGCGTGAGATCTGCGGGGTGGGTCCAGCCGAAAGAACCGGGAAGTCGGTGGTGAGGTATTGGCCCGGGGGAATCCGAGCATCGTCGTCGGACCTGCGACCTTGAAAGCCACGCGTAACCAGTGCCATAGTCCCTCCGGAATTAGCGGGCGAGGCGTGCGATGCCTGAGGCGCCAAGGGCTCGGCTGTAGATGCGGACCTCGTCGAGCTGTCCGTCCCAGAATGCTTCGAGTATGCCCTTCGACGGAGCATTCTTGGCGCCGATCGCCAGGGGCTCGTTGTTCACGCAGGTGCTGCCCTGCACTGGCAGAGAACCTGATCGCACTCCGCCGATGTAGATGGTGAGCTTCACCCCGTTGTAGGTGGCAGCGACGTGTGTCCAGGTGTTGGGGGGAACAGTTGCGGTGCTGTCGAGGTACTTCCAGTACCGACTGTCGTCACATCCCCCGAAGAATGCGCCGGTCCGCACGTGCCCATCGGTGCGGATATTCAGCCAGTAGGCGCCAGCCTTCTCGAGCACTTCCCACCGACCTCGTGTCTCGGGGGTGACGGCTCCGGTGTAGCGGACCCAGGCCGAGAGGGTGAAGGAGTTTACGTCGAGCGCGTCGTCTTCAGGCACTGCCACGTACTGCCGTTCCGGCGCCTCTAGTTGAAGAGCTTTTCCCTTGCCGGTCTTGCCCAGGGTGAACGCCGTGGCCGGGTCCGCATTGACGAGCAGTCCGGTGATTGCGTTTGTGGAGGCGTCTGCAATCGCGCTCGTCGAGTCGGTGTTGAACGTGTATCTGACCACGAGGCTTGGCGACGGCGCCGCAATGGACGTGCCGCTTGACGCCAGGATGGCGTACGAGCTGACGCAGACGGCGGCCAGCGTCCTTGACATACGCATGGGCAAGATCACGCTCCTCGTCCGCCGATCCATCCTCTCACTCTCCTTCAACCGGGAAACGGGCGTTAGTCAGGATTGGTGAGTGTGAGAGGGTCCTTCGATGGAGGTTCACTGGGACCAAGCTCATCCCTCTGATGAGGAAACCGCCAAACAGCGACTCGACCGCAACTTCAATGAGCTGCTGCAGGAACTTCGCGTCACCCAGACTGGCGTGCAGATCTTGCTGGGGTTCCTGCTTACGATGGTTTTCTCGTCGGGCTTTAGCAAGGTCGAGGGATGGGAACTCTCGCTATACGCGGTGGCTGTGTGCCTGACAACCTTGTCGATGGCCCTTCTGGTCGCTCCCGTGGCGTTGCATCGGATTCTGTTCCGGCGGGGCATGAAACCGCATTTGGTCCGGCTCACTCACGTACTGACGTTCCTGGGTCTGGTTGCTCTGATGCTGGCAGTTTCCTCCGCTGTCACGCTGGCTCTCGTGGTGGCATTGGGACTGACGGCCGGTGTGATTCTTGGGCTGGCTACCTTGCTGGTTCTCTTGATGATCTGGTACGGACTTCCCGTGGTAGCCCTTGCGACGCATCGCAGCGACAACGTCGGCTGACCCCCTTCGGTTGCAGTCTGGTCGAGTCACGGTTGCGACTTCGTAACGTCGGGGTGTTGGGCAGGTCACGCGGGGTACCTCCCGCTGTTATGGTGCGAATCGATCGGCCTCGGGATGCCCGGGTTCGATCGGCCGGGACAGGCACCCCTGAACCGGCGAAGGACACCTCCGTCAAACAGGGAGAGATGCAGTGGGACTCACGGGCAAGAGAGCGTCCGCGTTGGCCACCCTCATCGGCGCCGCGCTAGTTCTTGCGGCGTGTACAGGTGGCGGTTCAGACAACAACTCCGACTCGACAAACAACGAGCCGGTCACCTTCACGTACGCTTACGAGCAGGAGTGGCAGGCGTACAACTCCACCACGACCCTGACCAACGCGAGCCAGAACGCCATTCCGATGAACCGTGTGGTTCTAGGGTTCTGGTACTTCGCTCCGGATGGTTCGGTGGCCCCTGAAACGGACTTCGGGTCTTTCGAGAAGACCAGTGACGACCCACTGACGGTCAAGTACACGTTCGCCGACGACGCCGTGTGGAGCGACGGTGAGCCGATAGACTGCGATGACGCCTGGTTGGCGTGGTACTCGCAGAGCGGTCAGACCGACACCTTCAAGCCGGTTTCGACCGACGGGTACGAAGACATCAAGACAGTTGACTGTGCAGACGGAGACAAGACCTTCACGGTGACGTACGACACGCCGTACGCCGACTGGCAGGCCAACTTCGGGAACATCTACCCAGCGCACATCGTCGAGCAGCAGGCCGGTATCGACGACTTCATCAAGGCCGTTCAGGACAAAGACACCAAGGGCCTCGAGAAGGCCGGTGACTTCTGGACCAACGGCTGGACCTTCAAGCCTGGAGATCTTCCCGACCCCTCACTCATCCCGAGCTCTGGTCCGTACAAGATCAGCAAGTGGGAGTCGGGCAACAGCCTCACGCTGACCGCCAACGAGAACTACTACGGCGACCAGCCCAAGGCGCAGACCGTCGTGATCCGGTTCATCGGCGCCACGGGACAGCCGCAGGCGTTGGAGAACGGCGAGATCCAGGCCATGGACCCGCAGCCGAACCCAGATCTCAAGAAGCAGTTGGAACGTCTGGGCGATCAGATCGTCTTCGACTCAGCTGATCAGTTCACGTTCGAGCACTACGACTTCCAGTTCGACGGTGCATTCAAAGACAAGGCGTTGCGCCAGGCATTCGCCCTGTGCCTGCCCCGTCAGACGATCGTGGACAACCTGATCAAGCCTGACAACCCCGAAGCGATCGTGCTCAACTCGCGGTACTACCTGCCGTTCCAGGACGAGTACCAAGACGTTGCCGACGCGATCACGCCGGCCGAGTACAACGAGCAGGACATCGCCAAGGCAAAGCAGATCCTGCAGGACGCCAATGCCGTCGGCACTGACGTTCGTCTCGGGTACATCGTTCCGAACGACCGTCGTGTGGCGGAAGCCCAGCTGGTCGCGGACTCGTGTGGTCCCGACGGCGCCGGCTTCAACATCATTGACGAGGGTGACAAGACCTTCTTCAACGCCAACGGTGCGCTCGTGACGGGCAACTTCGATGTGGCCATGTTCGCCTGGACCGGGTCACCGCTGGTGACCGGCTCGTCGGCGATCTACGTCACGGACGGTGGCAGCAACTACGGCAACTACTCCAACAAGAAGGTGGACCAGTTGACCGCCGAGCTCAACAAGACCACCGACCCAGACGCTCAGAAGGACTTGATCATCCAGATCGAGACCATTCTCTGGGACGACCTGGCGACTATCCCGGTGTTCGCCTTCCCTGGCATCGTGGCCTACGACGCCAATGCGGATGGCGTGGTCTACAACGCCACCCAGGCAGGCCTAACCTGGAACATGCAGGACTGGACTATCTCCTAGGTAGTGACGGGACGGGTGGTGATGTCGACAATGTCGATATCACCACCCGTCACCTGCCGTCTGGCGCGATGGCGTCGGTGGTAGCTGACCCACCAGGGAGGCACCTGTCGTGACTGCGTATATCACGCGACGGATCGTCGCGTCCCTCGCGATTCTCCTGCTAGCGAGCTTCGTGATGTTTGCGCTCATGACAGCAGGCTCGGATCCGCTCGCGGAGTTCACCAGCATCACGACTCCGAACAAGCAGCTGCTCATCGACGCGCGCATTGATGCCCTCAACCTCGACCAGCCCTTCATCGTGCAGTACCTGATCTGGCTCAAGGGTGCGTTCATGTGCTTGGTTCCCGGTGGTGGCTGCGACTTGGGACTCAACCTTCAGAACCAACAGGTGACGGCAGTCCTCAGTGACGCCATTCCCACCACTCTGCAGCTGGTGCTCGCCGCGACCATCCTCGCAATTGTCCTGGGCGTTGCCATCGGCATCCTGTCAGCGATCCGCCAGTACAGTTCGTTCGACTACAGCATCACGTTTGCAGCGTTCCTCTTCTTCTCACTTCCGATTTTCTGGGTCGCGGTTCTGCTCAAAGAGTTCGGAGCGATCCGGATCAACAACTGGCTGTCAGATCCTGCGGTGAGTATTCCGACCGCGCTCGTGATCGGCGCATTCGGCGCCCTCTTCTTCAGTGCATTTGCGGGTGGCTCACGATTACGGAAAGTGATCGTGGGAGTCATCGCAGGTTTTGCCTCCATCGCCATTTTTGCAGTTCTCGTTGCCGTCGGCTGGTTCCAAAATCCGGGGATGGGCCCAGGGCTGGTCATACTCGGGGCCGTTGCAGGAGCTTTCGGCGCGACTCTGCTGTTCACGAACCTCGACAACCGGCGGGTGCTCTTCATCGCATTGGGCAGCGCCGCAGCAGGGGTGGCCGTGGCGTATGCGGCCTATCCGGTGCTCGAAGACCCGACCTTGTTCCAGCTGATGGGTCTGGGCGTTCTGGCCACCGTGCTCGGTGTCGTGATCGCCACCATCTTCGGTGGGATAGATCGCGCAGCGGCGATCCGGGCCTCGGTCGTGACGTCGTTCATCGTGGGCCTCCTGGTCTTCACAGACCACACCATCTCGAGTTTCGCCGCCTACTCCGACAGCGTGAATGGTCGACCCTTCGCCACGATCGGGAGCAAGACCCCCAACTACACGGGAACTTTCTGGGAAGTCTTCCTCGACACCGCGACCCATCTACTACTGCCCACCTTGGCGATCATGCTCATCTCGTTCGCGGGGTACAGCAGGTACTCGCGGGCGTCCATGCTGGAAGTCATGAACGCCGACTACGTGCGTACCGCCCGGGCGAAGGGATTGACTGAGCGAACCGTTGTGCTTCGGCACGCCTTCCGCAACGCACTGATTCCGCTCACGACGCTGGCGGCGCTGGACTTCGGAGCTGTCATCGCGGGTGCGATCATTACCGAGACGGTTTTCGGCTGGAAGGGGATGGGCGTTGTCTTTGTCAGTGGAGTCGACAAATCGGACGTCTATCAGGTGATGGGAGTCTTCCTGGTTACGGCGGTGGCTGTTCTTGTGTTCAACTTGATCGCCGATATCACCTACGCCTTCCTCGACCCGCGGATCCGGCTCACATGAGTGCGTCGCCGCGCGATCTCAGTGTTCGAAGGAGCTCAGCATGGCCATCCTGACTCCAGAACCGGTAACACCCCAGCAGTCGGGGTCGGACGGCCCCGAACGCGAGTTCACGATCAAAGCTCGCACACAAGGGCAGATGGTTCGAGGTCGCTTCCTTCGGCACCGTGCTGCGATTGTCGGCCTGACGGTGCTCCTCTTTGTCGTGCTACTGGCCTACACCTCGATCGGATTCTGGTTCATTCCCGGTTGGTGGGGTCTGAACTTCAAGGACACCGGCGAGCTGGTCAATGGGGGAGCACCGACACTCGATCTCATCCCTTGGATCGACGGTGACGGGTTCGCGATTGGCCCGCATCCCTTCGGGCAGGACTCGATCGGCCGGGACTACTTCGCGCTCACGATGCGTGGTACCCAGATCTCGCTCATGGTGGCATTCGTCATCGCCCTCGTGTCTACTCTGCTCGGCACGATCTTGGGGGCGCTCGCCGGCTATTACGGCGGCAAGACCGACGACGCGCTCATGCGGTTCACCGACCTGCTCCTCACCATCCCGGTCCTGATCATCGCTGCTGTGGTCGCTCAGCTGGTGAGCAACTTGGGGCCATTCTTTCTCGCGCTGGTCCTCGCCTTGCTGATCTGGACGTCGCTGGCGCGCCTGGTCCGTGGCGAGTTCCTCTCCCTCAGAGAGAAGGAATTCGTCGAGGCCGCCAGGGCAATGGGCGCATCGGCTCCCCGAATCATCTTCCGGCACATGCTGCCGAACG
Source organism: Actinomycetes bacterium (assembly GCA_045807485.1). GTDB lineage: Bacteria > Actinomycetota > Actinomycetes > JAHEKZ01 > JAHEKZ01 > JAHEKZ01. The sequence continues at coordinate 1,411 of JBJMHG010000079.1, read as the reverse complement.
CGATCGGCACGATCATCGTGAGCGCGACCTTAACTGTCGCCATCGCGATCCTCCTGGAAGCCGGACTCAGCTACCTCGGGTTTGGTGTGCAGCCGCCTGACACCTCTCTCGGCCTGTTGATCTCGACCTACCAGAATGCCTTCAGTACCAGACCGTGGTTGTTCTGGTGGCCAGGTCTGTTCATCATCATCATCGCTTTGTCCATCAACTTCGTCGGGGACGGGCTTCGAGATGCGTTCGACCCCCGACAGACGCGGGTGCGTGCCTGATGGGCGATGAAATCTTACGGGTCGACGACCTCGCAGTTGCATTTCCCACCGAGGACGGCAGCGTCAGCGCGGTTCGAGGGATTTCGTACTCCCTGGAAGAGCGCGAAGTGCTTGCGATCGTGGGCGAATCCGGATCGGGCAAGTCGGTAGGGGCCATGGCTCTGATGGGACTGCTGCCCAAGACTGCGCAGATCACCGGAAGCATCAAGTACCGCGACGAAGAAGTCCTCGAGATGTCGCCGAAGCGGAAACGTGCTCTCCGCGGGCAGAACATCGCCATGATCTTCCAAGATCCGATGACGGCGATGAACCCGGTTTACACCGTCGGTGACCAGTTGGCTGAGGCGTATCGATCACACCATCGGGTCGAGCGCAAAGTGGCGATGCGCAAGGCCGCCGAGATGCTCGACCGCGTTGGTATTCCTCAGGCCAAGGACCGCGTCCGGTCATACCCCCACGAGTTCTCCGGCGGTATGCGGCAAAGAGCAATGATCGCTATGGCGATCATCAACAATCCCGACATCATCATCGCTGACGAACCGACCACTGCACTCGATGTCACGGTTCAGGCGCAGATTCTCGAGACTTTGATCGAGGTCAAAGACTCGGTCGATGCGGCAGTCATTTTGATCACGCACGACCTAGGTGTTGTGGCCGGCATGGCTCACAAGGTGCTCGTCATGTATGCCGGTCGCGCCGTAGAGCGCGCCGACGTCGACGACATCTACCGCCGACCACGCATGCCATACACCGCAGGACTACTCGGGTCGATTCCTGCTCTTGACAGTGCTGGTGGTCGGCTCCATCCCCTTACCGGTGCGCCACCATCACTCATCAACTTGCCACCCGGCTGTCCCTTCTCGCCTCGGTGTCCGCTGGCGACGTCAATTTGCCAAGAGCAGGAGCCCGAGCTCATGGCCACCGACCTGCCGCACCACCGCGCGGCATGCCACCACTGGGAGACGCTGGCCGAGGTGGCCGAACCGACCCTGATCTTCCGAAGCAAGGCGGAGTCGGTATGACTGAGACCGAGATCGTCGCGGCGTCCACGTCGCCTGAAGCAGTTCACCTGCTTCAGGTAGAAGACCTGGTCATGCAGTTCCCGGTCAAGGGTGGCGGGCTGATCAGGCGCACAGTCGGCT
>JBJMHG010000078.1:0-5059 GCA_045807485.1 Actinomycetes bacterium | reverse complement strand
CGGTTTCAGTGAATGCCACCAAGAACTTCGCGCTCAGCTGGTTTGCAACGTGAACCGCAGCGCGACAAATGGCATCGGCCTTCGTCGTCGGAAGGCCCTCGATCCGTGGAATTCGGTCAATCGCTGTGTCCTCGATCGACTCGATGATCCGGCCCATCGTGGCCACCGACTCGACCGGAAAGCGCCCGATGCTCGTCTCGCCAGAGAGCATCAACGCGTCTGCACCATCGAGGATTGCGTTGGCCACGTCGGACGCCTCGGCACGGGTCGGCCGAGACGCGCTGATCATCGACTCGAGCATCTGCGTCGCCACGATGACCGGTTTGCCGACCTCGCGAGCCAAGCTCACTGCCCGCTTCTGCACCAAAGGGACCTGCTCGAGCGGTAGCTCGACGCCCAGGTCACCGCGCGCCACCATGAGGCCGTCGAACGCCTCCAAGATCTCGGGCAGGTGCTGGACTGCTTGCGGCTTCTCGATCTTGGCAATGACCGGCCTACGGATGCCCTCCTCATCCATGACCTGCTGCACCGGCTCGATGTCTTTGGCACTTCGGACGAACGACAAGGCCACGAGGTCGACACCGTGCGCCAACGCCCACCGGAGATCTTCGACATCCTTGTCGGAGACCGCAGGAACGCTGACCATCGCACCCGGCAGGTTGATCCCTTTGTGATCGGAGACAGTTCCGCCCTCGACCACCCTTGTGATGACAGCGGGACCGTCTACCGACTCCACACGCAACAGCACGCGACCGTCGTCGACCAGGATCGGGTCACCAGCTTCGACGTCATTGGCAAGCCCGACATGAGTGGTCGAGACTTGATCTGGGTCACCATCGACGTCTTCGGCGGTGATCACGAAGCGCGCACCAGGACGAAGCAGCACCGATCCCCCGGCGAACCGGCCAAGTCGGATCTTGGGCCCCTGCAGGTCGGCAAGGATCCCGACTGCACGACCGGTGGACGACGCCGCCTGGCGCACCAAGGCGATCGACCTGGCGTGGTCTGCGTGCTCGCCGTGGCTCAGGTTGAGCCTGGCGACATCGAGACCTGACTCGACGAGGGCGACGACGGTTCCCGTCGTGCTGGACGCCGGACCGAGCGTGGCGATGATCTTGGCGCGGCGCATGACGCCGACCCTATCGACCCGTTTCCGCACCCACAGGCCACGCTCCAGCGCTTGTCATTTCGAACATATGTTCGATATGATCACCGCGCGCTGTTCGGCAGCGAGTCCACGCATCTGGCACACGGCGAGAAACCTCATCCACCATTCCTTCCGCTGAACCGGGCCGAGTCTTGGGAGCCACATGCCGCAGGCCGCTTCGCCATCACCGTGGCCAATTCCCCCAGGTTTGCGTCCTCGCCACAAGCCTGAATCCCCCCGCCTCGGCGCACTGGCCGAGGCCATCGACGCACTCCGCGAACTGGACGTCGACGGCACCCCACCTCGACTGCTCGCCGACGAGGTGGTGGCGCTCTTTCGCGCCATCGACCAGCTTCATGGGCTCGCGCTCCGCCGACTCGCCAAGGTTGACACACATGGTGTCGCGCAGCGCGACGCCGGCACCTCCACCGCATCGTGGCTGAGGCACCACACCGGACTGCCGTCCGGCACATCCTCTGACCTGGTCAGAACGGCCCGCGACCTGGCGTCCACGCTTGCAGCAGCCCAGGCGGCGCTCGGTGACGGCGAGATCACAGTCAAACACGCGCAAACCATCGCTCGAACTGCCCGGCTCGTCGAGGCTCGCACTGCTGAACCTGAACAAGGCGCCGCTGTGGCCAAGGTCGAAGAGGTCATGCTCGACGTGGGACGGGCCGTCGACGCCGGTTCGTTGCGCGGCTTTGCCAACCGGGTTCGCCACGTCGTCGACCCTGACGGTGCACTCGTGGATGCCAACCGAGCGCATGAACGGCGGTGGTTGTCGGCCAGCAAGACCTTTGACGGGATGGTCGCGATCGACGGACTTCTTGACGCCGACGCCGGAGCACTGGTGCTGACGGCACTCGCAGCCGCGACGCCCCCAAGAAGGGCCGATGACCACCGCAATGCCGGGCAACGCAGGGCCGACGCGCTGGTCGACATCTGCGGCGTCTGTCTTGACCACGGAAACTCTCGTCCTCCGGCAGCGTCCGTCCACACCTTCTCGTCACCGCGCCAATGGATGCACTGACCAATGGCGCAGCACACTCCGAGCCTCGGACGACCGACGTCGGCGAGCTGGCCTGGACGGGGCCATTGCCTGACGAGGCGGTCCGCCGGCTGGGATGCGATGCAACTGTCACCCGAATCCTGCTAGGCGGCGACTCCCTGCCACTCGACGTTGGACGAGCCACCAGGACCGTTCCCCTGCATCTCAGACAGGCGCTCGTGGTTCGCGACCGCGGCTGCGTCGGTGAGGGTTGCGACCGTCCGGTCGGATGGACGGAGGCGCACCACGTCGTGCACTGGGCCGAAGGCGGCCGCACGGCACTCGACAATCTGGTCTTGTTATGCCGCACCCATCACCGCAAGGTGCACGAAGAAGCATGGCGATTCGAGCGCGTCGGCGATCGCTGGAGGCTGGTACCGCCACCTGAGCATCGACTGTCCTACCCCGCGTCAGACTCCGGTGCCGACCAGACTGCCGACGATGTAAGTAATGCCGGCGGCAGCGGCCCCCAGCAACAGCTGCCGGACACCGGAGAAGAGCCAGGTCCGAACGGTGACCCGTGACACCAGCACACCCACGATGAACAGCGCGATCATCGACACCACGAACGCTGGCCACAATGACGTTGCGCCCAGTAGGTAGGGCAGCAGCGGAATCATTGCGCCCACACTGAAGGACAGAAAGCTCGACACGGCGGCCGTCATCGGAGACGGCAGATCGTCGACGTGCAGGCCCAGCTCCTCGCGCACGTGCAGCTCCAACGCCGTATCGGCGTCTTGTGACAGCTCGTCCGCCACCTGATCGGCCAGCGCTGGGGAGAGGCCACGGCGCACGAAGGTGGCCGCCAGCTCTGCCTGCTCCGCCTCAGGACGCTCTCGAAGCTCATGCCGCTCGAGCTCGATCTCGGCGAGAGCAAGCTCAGCCTGGGACGCCACACTGACGTACTCACCTGCAGCCATCGAGCAGGCACCGGCGATCAGACCCGCGAGCCCGGCGAGGGCTACAGCCTTGCTGTCCACGCCAGCAGCCGCCGCTCCCCCCGCCACGCCGGCGATCAGCGCAAAGTTCGAGACCAGCCCGTCGCTGGCCCCGAATACCGCGGGCCGCAACCAGCCGCCGGTCACGTCACGGTGCGAATGATGGATCTCAAAGGGACGGTCCGACATCACGCTTCCTCATGGTGGACTTCTTCGGCCTCGGTCTTGCCCCGCAACTCGTGCGGCTCCTCGCGTCCTGGGAAGCGGCGGCGCGAGAGTACGAAGTACACGAGACCGCCCGTTCCGATCAGCACCGCCACCCACACGTTTACCCGCAGCCCCAGAATCTCATTCGCCGGATCGATCCGCACCAGCTCGATGGGCAGACGGCCGACGCAGTAGAGCGTCACGTAGAGAGCGAACACCTGGCCGTGACCGAGGCGCCACCGTCGATCGCACCACACCAGAACAACCGCGACGATGAGCATCCACAGCGACTCGTACAAGAACGTGGGGTGAAAGGTCTCTGCGTCCAGGTAGTCCACTGGTCGATGGCTGAGGTCGATCTCGAGACCCCATGGCAATGTGGTTGGTCCCCCGAACAGCTCTTGGTTGAACCAGTTGCCCCAACGTCCGACCGCCTGGGCCACGGCTATCCCAGGGGCGATGGCATCAGCAAACGGGGGCAACGGCACTCCACGCCGACGCACCCCGATCCAGGCGCCAACGCCGCCCAGAATGACCGCCCCCCAGATACCCAGACCGCCCTGCCAAATCTTGAAAGCGGCAACTGGATCGCCGCCGGCACCGAAGTACGCCTGGGGCGAGGTGATGACGTGGTAGAGCCGACCGCCGATGATTCCGAACGGGACGGCCCATACAGCGACGTCCATCACTGTGCCTGCAGACCCGCCACGGGCTCGCCACCGACGCTCGCCGATCCAGATCGCCAAGGCAATCCCCACGATGATGCAGAGTGCGTAGCCGCGGATCGGAATGCCGCCGATCTCCCACACACCCGAGGACGGACTCGGAATCGAGATCACCGACGACATCTGCAGCACCTGTGTTCGTCCCTGCAACTGGTCACTCTGGAGCTACTGGTCACTCTGGAGCGCCTTGTCGATGGTGGCCTGAAGGTCACCCTTTTGGACATCGAACTCTTGTCCGTCCACGAACACGGTGGGCGTCGCTGTGATCCCTTCGTCGCCCATCGTCGACTGGACCTGTGTGACCCACCCTTGGTAAGTGAGGTTGTTGACGCAGTCCTCGAAGGTTGAGCCCTCGACGCCAACATCATTGCCCCATCCGATCAGCTGTTCGGCCGTCCAAGCCGGAGTACCCGGATTCTCAGTGGGCTGGTTGGCATAGAGCGTCAAGTGATAGTCGAGAGCCTGCTTCTCGCCGGCGTCCGCGACGCAGCCAAAGGCATTGGCTGCCTGCGATGACGAGTCGTTTCCGAGCTTGGCGTCGAGGACTGAGAGCGGGTGGATGGTCAAGGTGATGTCACTGTTGTCCACGCGTTGGCGCAGCATGTCACCGTTGGTCTGCTCAAATGACTTGCAGAACGGGCATTGGAAGTCCTCCCACACGGTGACGTCGACCGGCCCGTCTCCGACCACCACGCCGCCACCTGACTCATCGACGAGCGCGGGCAACGCCGCATTGTCTGGACCATCGTTGTTCGACGCCCACCACGCGTAGCCGATGATCCCGATCGCCACCAGCACGACAACAACCGCGATCGCGATCCCCGCGCTACGGCGTCGGCGGTCGGCTCGCTGCTGGGAGGCGCGTTTCTCGGCGAGCTGCTCGCGCGCCGGTCGCCTGGCTCCGCCTCGAGCTGGGCTGCCCTGACCGGCCTGCCGACCCCGCCGACCCTGCTGGCCCTGCCGGCCCTGCCCTTCGCCGCGGCCGGAGCTGTCA
>JBJMHG010000077.1:0-11742 GCA_045807485.1 Actinomycetes bacterium | reverse complement strand
CGTGGCCCAGCGCGTGTGCCCCATGCCGAACGTGCTGGGAGGTAGGGGCTGTTCGCCCAACAGCTTCTCGAGGTTCGCAAGCTTGCCAGCCCGACGTCTCACGAGCACCTCGTTGTCGGAGACCACGGCGACGCCTGCGCTGTCGTAGCCGCGGTACTCAAGTCGGCGGAGCCCTTCGAGGACGACATCAACGGCGTCCTGCTCACCGACGTACCCGACGATTCCGCACATGGCAGCAGCCTACGTTCTGTCAGCCGATGGTTTCGCGTACCACCGCAGCAAGGCGATCAGCTACTTGTTGCGCTCGCTCGGCGGTGTCGGCTTCGACCATCACTCGAACCAACGGTTCGGTGCCGCTCGGTCGAAGCAGCACGCGCCCAGCGTCACCAAGTGCCCGCTCCTCCTCTGCGACGGCAGCGGCAATCGCTGGAGCGTCGACGCGCATTCTGTCGACATCGGAAACATTCACGAGCACCTGCGGGAAGCGGCGCATGACGGAGGCGAGGTCCACCAACGTCCGACCTGTTGCGGCTACCTGTGCCGCCAGGTGCAGGGCCGTGAGCAACCCGTCACCGGTGGTCGCGAACTCGGACATGATGAGATGCCCGGACTGTTCCCCACCCAACGTGTAGCCGAACGACTTCATCGCCTCGAGCACATAGCGGTCGCCCACCGCTGTGGCGACAACAGCGATGCCTTCGCGTTGCATGGCTTGCCGAAATCCGAGGTTCGACATGACAGTCGAGACGACGCTGTCATGGGCGAGGCGCCCGCTGGAGCGCAGGGCGAGTGCCAACACCGCCAGAATCTGATCGCCGTCAACGAGCTCCCCGGTGGCATCGACGGCCAGGCACCGGTCAGCGTCGCCGTCAAGCGCAACTCCGAGGTCCGCCCCCAGTTCTAACACCGTCTTGCGCAACGACTGCATGTGCGTCGAGCCGCAGTCTTGGTTGATGTTCAGCCCATCCGGGGTGTTGTGAATAGCTGTGGCGTTCGCGCCCGCCCCTGTGAAGGCTTCCTGCGCGACGCTGGACGCCGCACCGTTCGCGCAGTCGATGACCACGCGAACTCCCTCGAGCGCCTGACCGCCGAGAGTCGAGACCAGAAAGTTCACGTACTCACGGGCACCGTCCCCGTCGTCGACGACGCGGCCGACGTCTGCTCCGACGGGCCGAGCCCACGGCTCGCCAAGTCGAGACTCGACGGCGTCCTCGATGGTATCGGCGAGCTTGTGTCCACCGCGCGCGAAGAACTTGATGCCGTTGTCGGGCATGGGATTGTGGGACGCCGACAGCATCACGCCCAGATCGGCATTGCGAACGGCGGTGAGGTGCGCAACAGCAGGGGTCGGCAGTACGCCCAGTCGCGCCACGTCAACGCCGGCGCTGGCGAGTCCGGCCACGACTGCTGCCTCGAGGAACTCACCGGAAGCTCGTGAGTCACGGCCGACCACGGCCCGCGGGCGGTGACCTGCGAACGCTCCAGTCTCGCCCAGGACATGCGCTGCGGCGACCGACAGGTCGACGGCTAACTCAGCGGTGAGCTCACGGTTGGCAAGACCCCGGACACCATCGGTGCCGAAGAGGCGCACCACGACCGAACGTCAGCGCTTGCTGTACTGCGGCGCCTTGCGCGCCTTCTTGAGTCCAGCCTTGCGACGTTCCTTGGCACGTGGGTCGCGCGTGAGGTAACCGGCCTTCTTCAGCGACGGACGGTTGCCATCGGTGTCGATTTCGCTCAGTGCGCGGGAGATGCCCAGGCGAATGGCGCCCGCCTGCCCAGAGACACCGCCGCCGTGCACACGGGCTATGACGTCATAACGCCCTTCGACCTGGAGCACGCGAAATGGGTCGTTGACGACTTGCTGATGCACCTTGTTGGGGAAGAAGTCATCGAGCGCCTTCCCATTCACGGTGAACTGCCCGGTGCCCGGAGTGATCCGTACCCGCGCAATCGCCTCTTTGCGGCGTCCGGTCGCTGCACCAGGGGCATCGGAGATCTCGCGTGGCGCAACCGCCGGGCTCGACTCGGTGGTGAAGTCGCCGGACGGTGTGGCGTCGGCAGTCTTTGGACGAGCGTCTGAGACGTCTGAGACCGCGTCTTCGACGGTCTCTGGTGCGGTGTCTGGTGTGACGGTCACGTGGGACAGGTCCTCTCGATTTCCTACTTGCCCTGGTCCTGCTTGCCCTGGCCTACTGCGCGACCTGGGAAATCTCGAACGGCACCGGCTGCTGCGCCTGGTGCGGGTGCTCAGGGCCGGCGTAGACCTTGAGCTTCTTGAGCTGCTGACGTGCGATGCGGTTCTTGGGGAGCATTCCCCATACCGCCTTCTCGACGGCGCGGCGCGGGTTCTTGGTGAGCAGCTCGTCGTAGTTCGTCGCGCTCAAACCGCCCGGGTACCCCGAGTGGCGGTAGGCCAGCTTGTTGGCGCGCTTGTTGCCGCTCAGAGCGATCTTCTCAGCGTTGATCACGACGACGAAGTCACCGGTGTCTACGTGCGGCGCAAAAACCGGCTTGTGCTTGCCACGCAGCAGCTGAGCCACGTGCGAGGCGAGGCGTCCAAGCACAACATCATCTGCATCGATGACATGCCACTGACGCTGGACGTCACCAGGCTTCGGGCTGTACGTGAGCACGGCAAACCTTCTTCGTTCTGTGGCTTCGTTCTTCGGAGCTCTCACGTGAGAACCCAGGCGCCCTCACGTCCGATCCCTACCGTCAACAGTGGCCGATTCAATGAGTGCGAATGAATCGAGTTGATGGTCCGCGACTAGACGAGCGCAACAGCCGTCCAGAGTACCGGCCAGGGTCGAAGCCGGTCAAAACCGGGCTGCTGAACCCTTCTGGACAGTCCTTAGGCTGGCCAAGTGAGCACCCCAAGCGCGGAGCCCGGGTCTGGCTCCCGCCGGGGACCGGTCGACCACCCGGAGACCCAGGGCCCGGACCGCGCCCCGACCCGCCAGACCAGCCAATGGGTGCTCGTGGCCTCCATCTTGGCGCGGATGCCCCAGGGTCTGGCCCCTTTGTCGGTGGTGCTGCTGGCACAAGAGCGCACTGGCTCGATTGCTGCGGCGGGGCTCGCCGGTGGTGCCTGGGCCATGGGGTCGGCCGTGAGCCAGCCGCTCTGGGGCGGTCTTGCCGGACGCGGGCGGGCGCACCGAATCGAGGCCGCCACGGCGTCCATGCAGGCGCTGGTGCTGGTCGCCCTGGCTGTCGGCACCCACGATGCCGAGCAGGCCGTGATCGCCCTGGCGGGACTCGGCGGACTGTTCTCGGCGCCGACCTCGCCGATCTCTCGCACGTTGTGGCCTCAGCTAGCCCTCGACGAGCACCACCTGGACGCCCTCTACACCCATGACGCCACCTGGCAAGAGCTGATCTTCATTGCCGGCCCGGCGATGGTCGGATTTCTCGTGGCCGCGTCCGGACCTTCTGCATCGCTGCTCACGGCCGCGGCGCTTGGTGTGGTGGGTGCCCTGGTCTTCTCGTTCATCATCAAGCCGTTGTGGCAGCCGCACCCCGAGCCGGCATCGCGGGTTCGGCTTGGCCGGTCGCTGCGGCTGATGGCGGGGCCGTACACGGTGCTGTGCCTGATGGCGCTCGGGCTCGGTATGGCTGAGGTGGGCGTACCGGCCGCCGCCATCATCGAAGACAACCGGGCAGCCAGCGGCTGGCTACTGGCGCTCTGGAGCGTTGGTTCTTTGGTCGGTGGTCTCTGCGCTGCGCGGATCACGTGGCGGCGCAATTCGGCACAACGGTGGCCGGGGCTGCTGCTTGGGGTCGCCGCCGGAACCGCTACCACCGTCATTGGATGGCAGTTCGGGCTGCCATGGCTGGGCGTCTCGCTCTTTCTTGCGGGCCTCGCTCTGGCACCATCGCTGGCCGCCGGCTACGGCGTGATCGGCGAACGTGCAGCGCCGGGACGCCGCACGGACGCGTTCGCCTGGACGACCACCTTCCTGCTGATCGGGATCGGCAGCGGTGTGGCGATCGGCGGCGTTCTGGCAGACGTGAGCCCAACCTGGACATTCGCTGCCGGAGCCGCTGTCAGCGTCGTCGCCGCGGGAGCTGCACAGGTGTGGGTCACTCAGCGCGCGCGCTGAACACGACCTTCGTCCCACACCGGTTCGGACGTCTCGTAGACCTTGCCATCTGACCCGAACACGAGATACCGGTCGAACGAGCGCGCAAACCACCGGTCGTGCGTCACTGCCACGACCGTGCCGTCGAATGCCTTTAGACCCTCTTCGAGAGCCTCGGCGCTCGCGAGGTCAAGGTTGTCGGTTGGCTCGTCGAGCAGCAGCAGCGTTACGCCCGACAGCTCGAGCAAGAGGATCTGGAACCGAGCCTGCTGGCCGCCCGACAGTGTCTCGAACCGCTGGTCTGCCTGCTGGCTGAGCTCATACCGACGGAGTGCGGACTTGGCGGGGCCGAGCTGCAGCGAGTGCTGCTCCCACAGCAGGTCTATCGGCGTCCGGCCGACGAACTCGGCGTGATCGTGGGTCTGGGCGAAGTGGCCGGGCACGACGCGCGCTCCGAGCTTCCATGAGCCGCTGTGCTGAACGGTGGTCTTCTCCCCGTCACCGGCCGCCAGAAGCCGCAGAAAGTGTGACTTGCCAGATCCGTTGCTGCCAAGAACCGCGACCCGCTCGCCGTAGAAGACCTCGAGGTCGAACGGCTGCATGAGGCCGGTCAGTTCGAGCTGCTGACAGGTGATCGCTCGAACGCCGGTGCGTCCTCCCTTCAAACGCATCCGGACGCTCTGCGGCGGCGGAGGTGCTTCCGGCGGTCCGGCCTCCTCGTACTTGCGCAAACGCGTCTGCATCGCCTTGTACTTCGACGCCATGTCCGGGCTGATGGCAGCCTGCTGCTGCAAGGTTCGAACCAGGTCCTTGAGTCGTTGATGCTCTTCGTCCCAGCGTCGCAACAGTTCGGCGAGCCGCTCGTGTCTATGGCTTCGTGCCTCGTGATACGTGGCGAATCCGGAACCATGCGTCCAACTCGTGCCACCCTCGACCGTCACGATGCGAGTGGCCGCACGCGCAAGAAGCTCGCGGTCGTGCGAGATCAGCAGCACCGTCTTCTGCGTCGAAGCGAGCTGCGACTCCAGCCACTGTTTGCCTGGAACGTCGAGGTAGTTGTCAGGCTCGTCGAGCAGGAGCACCTCGTCAGGTCCTCGGAGCAACGCCTCGAGGGCCAGACGCTTCTGCTCCCCTCCGGAGAGCGTCTTGACTTCACGGAACTGCGCACGGTCATAGGGGATGCCGATCGCGGCCATCGTGCAGGCATCCCAGATCACTTCTGCGTCATAGCCGCCCGCGTCACCCCAGTCAGCAATTGACTGCGCGTACCGCATCTGGGTCTTCTCATCATCGCGCTCCATCATCAAGAGCTCGGCGGCGTCCAGCTCGTTGGCGGCATCGCGGACGCGGGGCGGTGCCACTGACACGAGCAAGTCACGCACCGTCGAGTCATCGCGAACGCTTCCGATGAACTGCCGCATCACGCCCAGACCTCCGCTGCGGGCCACCGAACCGTCGATCGGGTCGATGTCGCCGGCGATGATCCGCATCAAAGTGGTCTTGCCCGCCCCGTTCGCGCCAACCAGTGCCACTACGGCGCCATCCCCCACACGGAATGAGACGCCGTCGAAGAGAGTGCGCCCATCGGGCAGCACGTAGCTCACTCCGTTGACGTCGACGTGTCCCACAAGGAGTCAGTGTCGTGCACCGGAGCCCGCCGGCGCCATCGGGTTTCGGTGGTGCGGCTCGATCTTTGTCGGCAGAGGTGCTCAGCTATCTAGTAGAACTCAACGACCCCTTGGCCGTGAACCACGACGGTTCCCGCGTCGCCGCGGAGCACAGCTGGGAGCGACGACAGTCCCCCGATGCGTGCCGGCCGCTTCGTGGTGAGCACAAAGTCGCATGCCGCATTGACCTTGGGGCCCATCGAGCCGTCCGGAAAGTCCATCGTGGCCAGCTGGTCTGGCGTCACCCGTGAGAGAGCGCGCTGCTGAGCGGTCTCCCAGCCGACGTAAACGGCGTCTGCGTCGGTGGCAACGACAAACTCATCGGCATCGATAAGCTGCGCCATCAGCGAGCTGGCCAAGTCTTTGTCGACCACGGCCTCGACACCGACCAGTGTGCGAGTGCCTGGAAGGTACATCGTCGGGATGCCACCCCCTCCGGCTGCGATGACGACTGCACCCTGTTCGAGCAGCCACCGGACGGGTCGCAGCTCAAAGATCTGCATCGGTTGGGGCGAGGGCACCACCCGTCGCCAAACCTGCCCATCCTGTTTGAACTGCCAGCCCTTCGCGACGGCGAGCGCGTCGGCGTCCTGCTTCTCGTAGACCGGACCGACAAACTTGGTCGGGTCGCTGAACGCCGGATCGCTGGGATCCACCTCAACCATTGTCAGCAAAGTCGCCAATGGCTTCTCGAACGGCAGCAGGTTTCCCAGTTCTTGTTCGATGAGGTATCCGATCAGGCCCTCGGTCTCGGCGCCCAGCACATCCAGGGGGAAAGCCTCGTCTGGGTGGTACGCCGCTCCCTGCAATGCCAACAGACCGACCTGAGGCCCGTTGCCATGGGTGACGACAAGTTCGTGCTCCATGGCGAGCGGTGCCAGAGCTTCCGCCGCTACCTTGACATTGGCGCGCTGCGTCGCGACCGTCATGGGCTCGCCTCGACGCAGCAACGCATTGCCGCCCAGGGCAACCACCAGTCTCATGCCGCGAGTCTGCCCCACGTTGGGGTGGTCATCGGCAGACTGGGCGCGTGTCCCACGCCTCGCCTGGTCGCCATCGCGCTGCAGCGCCTGCACGAAGGCTGCCACGGGGCACACCTGGCACACGTGGCATCGTCATTGGAGTCTTTATTGCTCTTATCGCCGTCGGCTTCGGCTCGCTTGCGTACTGGATGTCTTCGAGCAGCCCCGACACCGCCGCCGACCCTCCGCCGAGTGAGCCACCCCCCCAACCATCAACGTCGGTCGACACCCCCGTAGCAGCCGCCCGAGTGGAGAGCGAGCGGACCGTCACGGTCAACGGTTCCGTTGTCACGGTCGAGGAAACCTCGACCGTCGTTGACGGCGGCGGCGTCCGCGCGGTGCCACCCACGAGTGCGCCGTTAGGCCTCGAGCTATTGAGCGCCACTGTCGAGACAGCGGACGGACGCTCGAGAGACTTCGACGCACCCCTCAGGCTGCAACCCTCGGGCTCTCTGACAGTCGTCGGTAGGTACCGACTCACCGACTGTCCCGACCTGCTTCCCACTCAGTGGCCATCGCCGAGCGAGTTTCCCGACGCGACACGCACCTATCCCCGTCTGGAGGAACCGTTACACACCGCATACGCCATCTGCCCCCGTGAACACTCGAAGGCCAAGCCGCTCGATGGGCTGAGCGGAACCATGGTTGACGGTGTCGCGCCGACCATCAGGCTCAAATGGGCGGGCTCCTCGCCCTTGACTATCGCAACAATCGGCGCGGCGTCCGGTGTAGCTGCATTGGTCGTCGAGCCGGGATGCAACGGCGCGTGCGCCGCAGAGATCGCCGCGGACGGTGAGACCACCATTACTCTGCAGCCAGTCGATCCATGTCCCCCCGCCACCACCGATAACTCACTTACGGTCAAGGTTGAGGGCGGTGAGCTGGCCACCGTGAACATTTCTGGCCTGCATCAGGCCATCTGCAGCTAGAACACTGCACGTGTGAGCAGCACCGCGCCAGCGATGACGACCGCAGACGCCGTGACCACCGGAAGCCGGTGCAGCAAGCGGTTCATCCAAGGTCTCGGTGATCGCTCAGCCAATGCCAGCAGACGCTCCTGACCGCGCAGTACAGCGAACCCGACACCGGCGAGAGTGATGGCCATCCCGACTCCGAACGAAAGGACCAGAAGGACGCCGTACCAGGCGCGTCCGGCCGCGACGGCAGCAAGCAAGACGATGACCGCCGAGGGGCTTGGTAGCAACCCACCAGTGATACCAAGTGTCATAAGCACGCCGCGGCGCGCCTTTGGGAGCTGCACAACGTCCGGTTCATGAGTGTGCGTGTGCTCGCGTACCGCAAGCGTTGTACCTCCACTGAACTGTTCACTGTCGTGTGGATGGGGATGCGTGTGCGGGTGCGAGTGTCCGGGCGAATGAGTGTGACCAGAATCGTGACTGCCCCCTGCGCCGTGCGTGTGCCCGTGGCCATGTCCACTGCTGCGGAGAGCGTTCCGCAACAACCCAAGCCCAAGGGCCAGAATCATTGCTCCGGTGACGACATTCATCAACGAGAAGAGTGATCCCGGAATCACTGTCGTTACGCCGGCCACCACTAGGCCCAAAATCAAGACACTTGCGGTATGGGTGACCGTGACAGTTGCGCCTACTGTCATGGCCGCGCGGCCAGCCCGCTCCTGGCGTCCGGCCAGAGCAAATGCCACGAGCGACTTGCCATGGCCAGGGGCGAGCGCATGCAGCGCGCCAACGATCAGCGCCAAGAGCACGGCTACCGTCATTCCGAATGGACCGGAAGCTGTTGAGGACACCCTGCCGAGCAGATTGGCTCCCCACTGCCACGGGCTACTCCCACTCGTCGGTGCGTCGCTGACCTCAGACGCCGCAAGGGCGGCACCACCGGGAGTCACAGCTGCTGAGGCTGAGTCAACCCGTAACGGGGAGTCGACCTGGGAAGCGGGATATGAGGTCAGCTGGGCTGATGGACTCGTCGTCGGTACGTCGGCATTCGTGATCGTGACGCTGTCACCTTGCATCGTCACCTCCCGCCATCCCACATCACCTGCGGCGCTGTCGTCTTTGAACGAAACGTCACTGTCACCGGCGATCGTCAACGGACCACTGATCGAGCACTCGATGCGAGTCGTCGATAGTCCGGCCTGCCCAGCGATGAGTTCCGCGCTCGACGAGTCGACTGCCAGGGTCGTCGCAGTTCCACCCACACTGAACTGCAGACCACCGAGGCTCTCCCCGCAGCGGGTGCGGGCGAAGGTAGCCAGCTCTGTTGGCGTCACGTTCTTGTCGCCATTCGCATCCAGCGTCGGCATCGACTGCACCGTTGGGATCTCGGCGACGTCGATCACGTGGTCAATCCGGACCTCGTCGCGTGCCACCACTATTCCGTTGTAGACATTCACCGAGAAGTTGCCCAGTGGGTGGGCGGACGCTGGAAGCGCCATACCCAGCCACCACACAATGGCAATGGCGGAGAGGGCCAATAGCCGGCGAGTCATGACGACGCCCTCAGGTCGACCAGCGCCTTGTGCAACTGCTGCGCCGGCCACGGGCTGTAGCCGGCGTCGACTTCCAGGGCACGGCGAAGATGTTCCCGTGCTGCTGCGTCCATGCCCAACGAAGCCTCGATCACTCCACGGTGGTGCCAAGACCGTGCGTCTCCCCCGAAAGCCGTTGCAAGCCGTGCGTAGTGCAAAGCGGCCGCATCGTGTCCGTTTTGGTGCAAGGCCCATGCCAGCGCGTCAGCGACCATGGGGGGCTGACGCTTGCGCCACTCAGACTTAGCAAGGCTGAGCGCGCGTGCTGCATTGCCGTGGTCTGACTCGAACCACGACAGTTCCAGGTCGGGGCGAATGCCATTGGCGCGAGCCAGTTGAGCGGACGCACGTACGACCTTGAACTGGGCTCTGGCGGCGGCCTTGTCGCCTTGGAGGAGGTAGAGCTCGCCGAGCGAGATCAGATGCTCTGGGAGCGGAACGCGTGAAACGAGTTCGGTGAGCGTGCGGATCGCCCGTTGGTTCTTGCCGCGCAGCGCGTCGATCTTGGCAAGGCCGGCAGTGGCGGATGGGTCCGAAGGCACCGACTGAAGCGCTGCCCGATAGTGGTGGTCTGCAGCCGTGAGGCGTCCGGCGCGACGGGCGAGCTCACCGAGGTGGAACTCGACGAATGCGCGGGTAGTTGCATCGACAGCGTCGTGCAGCGCATCGCGGAAGTAGTCGTGGGCCAGGTCGTCGTTGCCGCGGAGCTCGGCCTGGTAGGCGAGCCGCGTGGTCGCTGCCAGCCCCGGCTGCCGCTGGTCGAACTGCCTGGCGGCGTGAAGTGCCTCAGGGAGTCGCCCTAGCTCAGTCAGAGCGTCTACTCGAACGCCAAGAGCCGAAGCGGAGTAGGGGTCGATACGTAGTGCGGAACGGGCGGTTTCGAGGGCTGCAGTGAATCGGTGTTGCGCCGAGAGCATCGCAGCGCGCGCAGCGAGCGCCACGTCATTGTGGTGCGGCTGAACCTCAAAGGAATGGTCGATGGCGCTTTGCGCCTGGCCGTAGTAAGTCGGGTCGACGGTCGCACGCGCCTGCTCGATGAGCAGCAAAGCCATGACGGCCCACGTTCGCGCGTCTGCGGGTTGGGCATCGACGCGGGACCGAAGTTGGTCTATTTCACCTTGAAGGTCTTGGGTTGGCGCAAACGCGGCAGCAGAAGCCGCGGCGGTCGAGGCCGTCTCGTCACCGGAGTCAGAGCCGCGCGCAGGGAGCAGCGCGGCGCCAGCGGTGAGGACGCCGGCGAGGCCGAGGGCCACAGAGAAGGACATCAGACGGTTCTTCGTCACTGGAACTCCCGATGGGTGGGTGTCGGGTGAATGTGTGTCGGGTGAATCTGCGGGGTGGGAACCCGGGCCGCCGTGCAGTGGCGCGACGGCCCGGGCGTTTCCCCCTAGCGGATCAGCTCTCAGCCGAGCGGCGAGCGGAGCGGCCGAACATCACCGCGCCACCAACCATGGCCATGACTCCCAGCGCCACCGCGACGGCCGACATCGGCGAACCGTTGTCGGACGCCACACCTGCGGTCTCGGTGTTGGCAGCGTCTGATCCACCTTCCAGTGGCGAGTACGAGCTGCTGCTGGTGTACGGGCCACCCACCGACCCGTCATGCGGCAGCGCGACGTATGGGAACGAGTCACCAAACGCCTTGTCGTTCTCGCCGACGGCGTCGCCGAGGTCGTTCGGCGAACCGACCAGCTCACCCTCGACAACCTGCAGTGCGATGTCGACGACGTCGTCAGTCAGCCGGCGTCCGTTCGGGAAGCCTGCGTTGTCTCCACCGATCACGCCGAGGCGGTCGGGGTTGTTGCTCGGAGCGATCGACGTGTTCAGTCGCAACATCTCCCCTGGTGCGGTGAGGTTGGCGGGCTTGTTGAGCCCGTCGACTCCTGTGAGGAATACCGACACGAGGTCGTTACGAGGTGTGGCTGGCGCTGGAATGCCATACACGGCCTCGATCAGGTCGGCCAGATGCGGCTTCGTGACGTAGTCCAGGAACTGCGGGTCGTCCACGGGGCGGCTCGCGTTGAAGGCGTTCTTGTCCTGGAGCGGGATGACCACCTCGTTGACGAGCGGGTTGCCCAACCGTGATACCTGGGCCCAGTCGCCAGAAGCAGTGCGCTTCTGCGTCGTAGTCCACACACCGAACACAGGGTCATCCCCTGCGGTGAGCGTCTTGGACGGCACCTGTAGGGCAACGCTGTTCACGTTGTAGCCAGACAGCGTGTCGTTGCCAACCTCTGAGAGGTCGCCACCGTAGAGCACGTCGAAGACCCTCAGGTCGAGGAAGAACGGGTCGTCGGCCTGGCCGGCATACGTCTTGCCCTTGCCGTCGAGCACCGAGGTGATCGCCTCGTCACGCAACTGCTGGTAGTCGGGCATGGACGTCTCACCGGTGTTGCTCGGCGCCACTGGACCCTCGGCAAGCACCTTGCTCGACCCACCGACGTTGATCCGCGTCAGCGTGA
>JBJMHG010000076.1:0-3856 GCA_045807485.1 Actinomycetes bacterium | reverse complement strand
AGAGCAGGTCGTCAACTAGCTCCCGATGGAATGGATGTTGACCCACCCCCGGCGGTACGACCGCGGTTTCCGAGCCATCTGGGTCGAGCCGGTAGACGTCAGGTGGCGAGTCAGTGACAGCCAGCCGGTCCTCGGACAGGGTCCCAATCTCGTTGCGCGAAATAACACTGGCCGATCGCCAGCGACTGACGAGTGCTCCTTCGGTGCCCAGGAGGTACCAACGAGGCTTCAGCGCAGCGGCCAGGTCGGAATGGATGAAGCTCGCTTCTGTTCCGTCGCTAAAGCGAATCTGCAAGCTCGAGTGATCCGCATTGGTGACGTCGAACCAACGTCGCTTGTGCTCAAGGCAGCTCACGTGCTCAATAGAGCCAGCGTGAAGCGCCAGGACCTGATCGAGCACATGCGATCCCCAGTCGTATATGGCCCCGCCGGAAACGTCCGCATCCGAGTGCCAGTAGTTGCAAGGGTGTCCATAGCCGCCGATGAAGGTCTCGGTATGAAAGACATCACCGATTTGCCCTGACTGAACGGTGCGACGCACCGCAAGGAAGTCTGAATCGAACCGCCGGTTTTGATACGTGACAACGCGGCGTCCCGCTGCACGGGCCGCGACCATCACCGCATCGGCTTCCTCGGAGGTGATCGACATAGGTTTTTCGACCACGACGTGTTTGCCTGCCGACAGCGCCTTGATCGCCCAGTCTGCATGGGTGTCCGGTGGCGTCGAAATCACGACAAGATCTACTTCGCTGTCGAGCAGCTCGGTCGCGTCTCGAGTCGTGTGCACCGACGGGCTCAGTGCTTTGAGCTCATGCAGGCGCTCCGAATTCCGGTCGCACACCACGTCGAGGCTCAGACCAGGAAGCTGCTGTGCTGCCCTAGCATGCTCAGCGCCGATAGCGCCGAACCCGAGCAGACCTACTCGGATTGGCGAGAGCACCGACTCTGAGTCAATGTCGAGCATGCGTCGCAAGGACAGGTGGAGCATCCGCGCTATTGCAATCACATCAGCTGAATCTGCCGGCAGGGGGGCGGTAGGAACGGGAGTAAACATCGCGACGGCCGTATCGGGGTTCCACGTGACGACCGGTTCACGCGAGAGCCCGATGGGAGCAGACACCCAGGTCTCCACCGATTCACGAACCTTCTCAACGGTCATGACTGACGTCGTGACCTCGAGGTCTTCGTCGCACGGATCGAGCCGCTGTGCCCAGGCCCCCTGACCGTCGGCCCGGAGCCGTGCCGGATGCGGGGGAGTCCACGCCCGCGGGACGACTCCACTTGCCTCTCTGAGCACCGGCAGGTCAGCCGTAACCGTCGTACCCATCAGAACCATCGGACGCCGCTCGGAAGCAATGGTCGCCAGCAGGCTCTCCTCGCTGACTGATAGCCGGTCACCGCTCCAGACCAAAAGTGCTTCTGCCCGGTCGACATCGGTCGTGAAGGTCCAACCACCGCTTTCCAAGGAGCGTTGGACGGCACCACGCACACCCTCTTCGTGCGCGGTGAGATTTCCGAGAACCCATGCCAGTTGAGCCACGCCGGCCCGCCTCCCAATGTGTGGCGACGGGGATGACCCTAAGCGACTCAGGTGAATCCCGCACCGGGCCTAGTTCCTCGGCATGGCCTAGCGAAAGACCACCGTTCGGTGCCCATTGAGCAAGATCCGGCTCTCGGCGTGCCATAGGACCGCTCTGGCCAAGGCCTGGCACTCGACGTCCCGGCCGACCGCGACCAGTTTTTGGGGAGACAGGCTGTGGTCGACACGTGCGACCTCTTGCTCGATGATCGGCCCCTCATCGAGGTCGCTCGTCACGTAGTGGGCCGTTGCCCCGATGAGCTTCACCCCACGTTCATGGGCCTGGTGATAGGGCTTGCCGCCCTTGAAGCTCGGAAGGAATGAGTGATGAATGTTGATGGCGCGTCCCTCCAGTGCACGGCACAGATCCTCAGAAAGCACCTGCATGTAGCGCGCCAGAACCACCAGATCAACCTGTTCCTTTTCGACCAAGTCGAGTAGCTGCTGCTCTGCCTGAGACTTGTTGTCTGAGGTCACCGGGATGTAGTGAAAGGGAAAGCCGTAGTCGTCGACAAGATCTTCGAAGTCGCGGTGGTTCGAGACAACCCCGGCAACATCGATGGGGAGTGCCCCAATTCGGTGCCTGAAGAGAAGGTCGTTCAGACAATGCCCGAACTTCGAAACAAGCAGGAGGACTTTCGGGCGCTCGCTCACGCCTCGGAGCAGGAAATCGATGTCGAACGGTGCAGCCATACGCTCGAAGCCACGCTGCAGCGCACCCAGATCATCGCCGTCGGAGCACCAAAAGCGCACGCGCATGAAGAACGTGCCAGTGTCTTGATCTCCGAATTGCTGGCTCGATATGACAGTGCAGTTGTGCTGAACCAGGAAGCTTGAGACCGCGTAGACCACCCCCGGCCGATCCGGGCAGGAGAGCGTCAGTATGAACTGGGGGTGACCCGATGTCGTCATGAAGAGTCCTGGGGGAGGGAACACACAGAAGTGGTCAGGGTATCAACTGATAGCCTTGGACATAGGCTCGTTCCACAACGCGAGAGGGCAGACATGTCGAAGGTCGTGGAGGATGCCGAGCGTCACGTGCTCGAGCTGTCCTCGACGCCACGAGGAAAATGGGGAACCCGCGATCGGATTCTGCTGGCAGCCTCGCAGCTGTTCGCGGTTCACGGCTTCCGTGGCGCGTCCACCCGTGCGATCGCCGAACAGGTGGGCATTCGGCAACCCTCCCTGTTCAAACATTTCGAGTCCAAACGCGAGATGCTCGGTGAGCTCGCGGTCTTCGATATGCACGTCCCTGCTGCCCACGCCCAGCGTGCCGCAGCAGGAGAGGGCCCGGCGACCGATCGGCTGGCGGCTTACCTCGCCTGGGACTTCGAGTGGTATCGGACTATGCCGTTCGATCTCCGGGGAATGTCAAACGACGTCGTCAAAAGCGAGGGGCTGACCTCAGCACAGAAGGCGGTCGCAAAGTGGACGCGATCGATCAGAGCAATGCTTAAGCAGGGTGTGGAGTCCGGTGAGTTTGCAGCGGGGGCAGTCAGGTTCGTCCCGCCGGTCATCGAGACCCTCAGCTGGCACATGGTGCACACAACGTCTGCCACCGGTAAGACCGTCGACGACGGCGTCCGGTTCGTTCTTGCCGCCGTGCTCAACAGCGACTGAATTGAAGCGGTGCTGATCTGCATCTGTCAGTGCCTAGTAAGGCTTCTCCGGCCCTTGAACTATGGTTCGATGCCCAACGGGCTCGCTGAGGTCGATGGTGACGGGAATTGATGGGTTCCCCTGGCAGGTGAAATTCTTCCCAGCCGGTGGGATTGCCCAGATCGTGACGGAGATCGTGTCCTCAAAGTAGGCGACGGCCGGTTGGGGGTCTTCCGGTTCTGAACCGCCCGTGCAGTCTCTCCACGCCGCTTCGACGGTGATCTCCGTATCTGCGGCGGCAGGCTGCGGGCCGACCAACTTCCAAGCGACCGGCTTACGACCTTCTACAACAAAACTCGGCTTCGGCGATGCGTTGTCGCCAGCGCAGGCCGTGAGTGCAACCAAGACGCTGACTGCGCCAAGTACGACCGGCGATCTCACCTTCCTCAGATGCACGATGGGAGCTCCTGGGTTCCGCCATGACGGTTGCAGATGGAGTCTGTGCCATTCCTGCGAGCACGAAGTCGCCGCGAGGCTGCGAAGTGGTCTTCTGTGTGTGGTGTCCGAGGGGGGACTTGAACCCCCAAGCCCTTTCGGGCACTAGCACCTCAAGCTAGCGCGTCTGCCAATTCCGCCACCCGGACGAGGCGAGGCGTCACTCTATCAATCGCAGAGTGC
>JBJMHG010000075.1:0-5500 GCA_045807485.1 Actinomycetes bacterium | reverse complement strand
TGGTTGCCAGCTCACAGGCATTCATAGACGTGGCGAGCTCTGACCAGCGCGCTCTGGCCATCCAGCCGGGCTTCTACGCGATGCGGAAGCAGATGTCTGCCGAGGGAGCGCTTGAACTGCTGCTCGACCCGGCGTCGAAGGTGCAGACCGAGGTGACGATCCCAGAAGGGCTTCAAGTCGGTGACACGGTCGAACGGCTCGCCGAGGCAAGTGACGTGCCGAAGCACGACTTCACCAAGGCGCTGAAAGACCCGCGGTCGCTGAAGCTGCCCGATTATGCCGACGGAAGCGCCGAAGGCTTTCTGTTCCCAGCCACCTACAGCTTTGACCCCGGGTCTTCCGCCAAAGACATGCTGAAGGCGATGGTGAAGCGATACAAGCAGGCCGCGCGAGAGTCGGGTCTGGAACAGGGCGCAGCAACGATGGGCTACTCGCCTCGCGAGGCTTTGACGGTGGCCAGCCTGGTGCAGGCTGAGGTCGCCGTCCGCGACTTCGGCAAGGCCTCCCGGGTGATCCGGAACCGGCTCGAACAAGGGATGACACTTGGCCTGGACTCGACGGTCAACTACGCGCTGCACAGCGACGACCTGACCTTGGAGAACGAACAGCTCAGTGTCGACTCGCCGTACAACACCTATGTGAATACTGGCCTTCCACCTGGTCCGATCAACTCACCTGGCGAAGCTGCCATGAAGGCGGCCGTCAACCCGCCCGACGGAGACTGGCTCTACTTCATCGCGGTGGCTCCCGGTAGCGACAAGACCCGTTTCACCGACAGCTACGACGAGTTCCTCACCTTCAAGGACCAGTTCTACGCGCAGGCCCCGTGATGCCTGCCAGGGTGATGCCTGCCAGGGTGATGCCTGCCGGGGTGACGCCTCCTTCGGCGATGCCTTCTGGCGTAACTCCTGGCGCCGGGCCGCATCGCCGGGCAGCCGTACTGGGACATCCGGTCGCTCACTCGCTGTCTCCGGTGCTGCACCGCGCTGCCTACGCCGAGCTCGGCTTGGAGTGGACCTACGACGCGATCGACGTCACGTCGTCGAAGCTCCCTGAGTTCGTCGGCGGACTGACCCGCGAATGGGTCGGTCTCTCGCTCACCATGCCCTTGAAAGAGTCGGTGCTGCCACTGCTGGATCAGGTGGCGCCGGACGCCGCACAGGTGCGCGCCGCCAACACGGTGGTGCTCGACGCCACCGGACTTCGCGGTTTCAACACCGACATCGCTGGCCTGGTGGGGCTGTTGTCTGCGGCCGGCTTCGCCCCAGGCGGTGGTGGGACCGCCGGGACGCAAGCGGACGCAGTCGTCCTCGGCTCAGGTGCCACCGCGCGGTCGACGGTTGCGGCGCTGGCTGCCTCTGAGGTGAGGCACGTTGCGGTCTCTGCCCGGCGTCCTGAAGCCGCGGCTGACGTGGCGGCAGTTGCTGAGCAGCTGGGGGTGTCTGCACGAATGCTGCCCTGGCCGCCGCCAGCAGCTGAGCTGAGCTGCGCGGTCGTGGTGAGCACAGTGCCTGCCGATGCGACCGCAGACTTTGTGCTTGCGTCCAACCCCGGGCTGCTGGTCGACGTCATCTACGACCCGTGGCCGACCCCGTTGGCCTCAGCCTGGGGCGCCGCAGGCGGTCAGGTCGTGGGCGGGTTCGAGCTCTTGGTGCGCCAGGCCGTCGAACAAGTGGTGCTCTTCACCGGGCGCCGTCCGGATATCGACGGGATGCGCACAGCTGGGCAACAAGTGCTCGACGAACGTGCCGGACGCGGTCATATCGCTCAAGCGGAGCAGTAACACGACCGAAGCACCCCTTAAGGCCCGGTCGGCTGAGTGCTCGAGCAATGAGCACCGTCGATCCGGACACCCCTACGCCCTTGCCCGGCGTTGCCGGCCGCAAGGACGTTCGACTGCGAGAGGTGCACCATGTCAGATCCCTACGCCGCCGCTGTGAGTGGTGCCGCGGGCCGATCGCTTCAGCTCGACCAGGTCTTGAGCACCCTGCTGCGTCAGGCGCCCGACGTCGAAGCCGCAGCCGTGGTCTCGTTCGACGGCTTGCCGATGGCGTCCGCGCTGCCGGCCGGTATGGATGAGGATCGAGTCGCCGCCATGTCTGCGGCGCTGCTCTCGCTAGGCGAGCGCGCTGCTCAAGGTCTCGGACGCGGTGACCTTTCGCAGGTCTACGTCGAAGGGGACAACGGCACCGTGTTCTTGGTGAGCGCCGACGACGAGGCTGTGCTGGTGGCAGTTGGTCGGGTCGGCGCCAAAGTCGGCCTGATGCTCTTCGAGGTCAAGCAAGCCGCCGAAGCAGTGGCAGCCTCACTCCGAGTCGATGCGGCCCCGGTCGAGCCCCTCGTGCCCGTGATGCAGTCCGAGCCGGTTCCAACCCCTGCGCCGGTCGCCGAACCCGTAGCACAAGCGCAGCCACAGCCAGTCGACGAGGTCCGGCACGAGTTCGTGGACTCGCCAGCAGTCGAGGCGGTCAACGGGCACGACCAGCCGGTGCCCACCGTCATGCCTGACCCACCAGTGCAGAGCCAGCCGGTCCGCGAGCCAGTAGCAGTACCGGTTCCTCGCGAGATGGGCGAGTCGCGGTGGGATCACCCGGACAGCAACGGCTCAGCCCCCCAACCAGCCCCAGACGAGCGGCGTCCGGCAACGGTGGCCCCAGACGGTTCGTCGTGGTCCTGACGGACCGAGCCACATAGACACCGAGCCAAATACACACCGCCCACTCCCGCCACCTGTCCCTCCGCCCCAGAAGGATCGTGACCCGACGTGAAGCTCGAAGGTTCGCTAGACGCCTTCAGCCTCCCGGACGTCTTCCAGCTACTCAGCTTGACGAAGAAGTCCGGAGGGCTTCACCTGACCAATGGTCAGGCGTCCGGTGTCGTCTATTTCGCCGACGGTGCCGTGACAGGTGCGATCTCCGACCTCTCCAAGCAAGGTTTGGCCAGGCGCCTCGTTGGCCTCGGCGCGGCCGATGACGCGGCGTTGCGTCGTGCCGTCGAACGATGCACGTCCGAGGGTGCAGGTGTGGCTCGAGCGCTGGTCGAAGGTGGAGCAATCGACGCTGCGTTGGTGCAGCGTCTTGCCCTGGAACAAGCTGTCGACGCCGCGTTCGATCTGTTGCGCTGGCCAAACGGCGACTTTGCTTTTGCGATGGGTGAAGACAACCCAGACGACGTCGGGCTGTCCGTGCCGGCCGACCAAGTGGTGGCTGATGCGACCGCTCGTCGAGACTCGTGGGACGCCCTCTCCCGGCTGATCCCCAGCCCAGAAGTCGTGCTCACCATGCCCGTCGTCCTGCCGGAAGGCGCTGCTGCGATTGCGCCAGATGAATGGGCACTGTTGTCGCTTATCGACGGACGGCGTTCCGTGGGCGTCCTGGTCGAGGTATCTGGCGCAGGTCAGTTCACCGTCGTGTCGACCCTGGCCACACTGCTGCAACGCGGCTTGTTGGTTCTTCGTGATGAGGAAAGCCCGGACCACGTCGAGCTGGTCCGGAGACGTCAGCAGCTGCTCGCTCCGCTTGAGGTAGGCGTCGCCCAGTCGGCGCCAGATCCGAAGCAGGACCAGCCACAGCCTCCTGTCGTGCCCAGCGCTGCGGTTCCGGCCACAGCCGGTGGACCACTCGGGGCCACGGGCGGACCAGGTGCCGCGCAGCCGGGCCAGCAAGGCGTGCCGGCTGCACCGGCGTCCGGCGAAACCCTGCCGCAGGCGCCAGCGGCGCAGGTCGCCCAAGCAGGTGACCCAGGCGACCCCGGTGTGCTGCCAGGCGCGCATGCGCCCGCCGCCGTGGTACCACCCCGACCAGAGCCATTCATGCCCAAGCGCGTCGTCGAGCACCCTGAGCCGACTCGAGCACCGGGCTTTGCTGCACCGGCAGCGTCGAGCCCCAGCGGTTCCGTCGCCGCAACTGCAACCGGCTCGACTGCAGGGGGAGTGTCCGGCGCGGGATCGACCAGCAGTGGTGTTGCTGGCGTCGCGACGGCAGCAGCGCCCGCCGGTGAGACGGCCATCGAACGTGATCCGACAGTCAACCGCAGCCTGATGCTGCGACTCATCGCAGGCGTGCGGGGGCTCTGAAATGGCAACCAAGCAGCGACGTCGACACGGTGGTCAGGCGGTCAAGGTGGTCATCACCGGACCGTTTGCCGCCGGCAAGACCACGCTGATCCGCACCATCAGCGAGATCACAGTGCTGTCGACCGAACGCGGGATCTCCGACCACACCCGGTCGCGCAAGAACGAGACAACGGTCGCGATGGACTTTGGGCGCATCACGATCGACCGCGAGCTCGTGCTGTACCTGTTCGGTACTCCCGGCCAAGAGCGCTTCGACTTCATGTGGGAGATCCTGGGTGAGGGCATGCTCGGGTATGTCCTTCTGCTCGACTCAAGCCGGCCCGATTCACTCGCCGAGGCAGTCGGCATCCTGGACGCGTTCCGCCGCATGGCGCGGGTGCCGTTCGTCGTTGCACTGAACCGCACCACGGGTGTCGACGAGGTGGAAGAGGCTCGCATTCGGCAGACCCTCGGTGTGGACGCCTCGGTGCCCTTGGTGCCGTGCGACGCGACCGACAAGGAGTCGGTGAAGGCTGTCCTGCTGGCTCTGCTGTACGCGGTGCTGGACGAGGTCGAAACGGCGACCGCGGGCGTCTGACGACGTCAGACCACCGGACCCCACCATGCGCTGGCTTCCCAGACGGACCGCTCGGTCCGGTCGCCACTCGTTGCACGCAACGGCCCTAGGGCCAGCCGCGGGGTCGGCCGCGGAATCGGCTGTGAAGTCCAACGCAGTCGCGCCATTCGAGCGTCGAGCGGTCAGCTCGGCCCCGATCGCCCAACCGGGCCAGCACCGGCTCTCCGAGAGCGGGGTGTTCCTCGGATTCGCTGACGGTTCGGTGATGGAGCTGGCGGCGTCCGACCCCAAGGCCCCCGCGTTCCGCGCCCTTGCTCGCACTCTGACTCAAGCCGCCCCGTGAGCAGCCGATCTAGGACAGGACGCCGGTGTCACTTGGGCACCGTCGGAGAAGGGGCGCGCGCGTGAAGCAGCTGGGCGACATCCTGTTGCAGGACGGGTTGGTCACCGAGGACCAGCTTTTCGCTGCCTTCCGCGAACACAAGGAACAGGGCAGGGCCCTCGGCCGTGTGCTGGTCGACCAAGGCGTCCTCACTGAGTCGCAGCTGGTCGCTGCGCTTGCCCAACAGATCGGGCTCGAGTTCGTCGACCTGGGTGAATATCCGGTTGACGGCAGCATCATCGCGCGTGTGTCCGGGGCAATCTGCCGCAAGCACTCGGCACTCCCACTTCGGGTCGACGACGAGGGCAAGCTCTTGCTCGCGATGGCGGACCCGGCGAACGTCTTTGCGATCGACGACATCAGATCCATCATGGGCATGGACGTTCGTCCAGTCGTGGCGACTCGTGCCGACGTCATTGCGGCGATCGACCGGTACTTCCGCGCCGACTCGGACTTGGATGACCTCACTCACGTCCTTGAAGACACT
>JBJMHG010000074.1:0-9496 GCA_045807485.1 Actinomycetes bacterium | reverse complement strand
TCGCTCACTGGTGTCGGACTGTCCGTTCGCTCAGTCGAAGAAAAGCCTTATCGCCGGTCGCCGGCCGCCCCATTCATCACCTCGACTCTGCAGCAGGAGGCGAGCCGCAAGCTACGCATGTCAGCACAGACGGCGATGCGGGTTGCGCAACGGTTGTACGAGAACGGTTTCATCACCTATATGCGTACGGACTCGACGACTTTGTCAGGGACGGCGATTGCAGCGGCCCGCTCGCAAGTCACTGAGCTGTACGGCGCCGACCACGTCAGTGACAAGCCTCGTTCATGGGCCAAGAAGGTCAAGAACGCGCAAGAGGCACACGAAGCGGTGCGGCCCGCCGGTGACTCCTTCCGCACCCCTGGTGAGTTGGCGTCCCAGCTGTCACCTGACGAGCTCAAGCTGTATGAGCTGATTTGGAAACGCACCCTGGCTTCGCAGATGTCGGACGCGCGCGGAACGACCATGACCGTGCGTTTCGGTGGCGTTGCGCAAGACGGCAGAGATGCCGAGTTCAGTGCGACCGGAACGGTGATCACCCACCGTGGGTTCTTGGCCGTATATGAAGAGGGTAAGGACGCCGACTCCGAGTCTGATTCTGACGACGACGAGCGCCGTCTACCGGCCTTGAAAGAAGGCGACACGGTCACCGCTCTGGAGCTGTCGCCAGAGGGCCACTCGACCAATCCACCTGCCCGCTACACCGAGGCAAGTCTGGTCCGTGCGTTGGAGGAGCGCGGGATCGGACGCCCGTCGACCTACGCGTCCACGATCAGCACCATCGTCGATCGTGGCTACGTCTTCAAGCGAGGAACGGCGCTGGTGCCCTCGTTCCTCGCGTTCAGTGTCGTCACGCTCATGGAGCGTCACTTCGCAGATCTCGTCGACTATTCGTTCACAGCGCGTATGGAAGAGATTCTCGACTTGGTGGCTGCAGGTGAAACCCCCAGGCAGCGGGTGCTCGAGCGCTTCTACTTCGGTGACGCCGGCCGTGACTTCCCTGGCCTGCACCCGCTTGTGAGCAACCTCGGTGACATCGATGCGCGCGAAGTCAACTCGATGCCGCTCGGCGATGGGATCGTGCTAAGGGTCGGTCGCTACGGGCCGTACGTACAGCGTGGAGACGGCGACGACCTCGAACGGGCCAATGTTCCGCATGACATGACGCCCGACGAGCTCACGTTGGCCAAGGCAATCGAGCTGCTCGACGCACCATCCGGCGACCGCGAGCTCGGTGCGCATCCTGACACTGGACGCGACATCATCGCCAAGTCGGGACGCTACGGTCCGTATGTCACCGAAGTGCTGCCCGATGACGTCCCGAAGACTGGCAAGAACGCCGTCAAGCCGCGGACGGCGTCGCTGATGTCGACGATGACTCTCGACACCGTGACGCTCGAGGATGCGGTTCGTCTGTTGTCGCTCCCGCGAGTCGTTGGCCAAGATCCCTCTGACAACGAAGAGATCACCGCTCAGAACGGGCGCTACGGACCGTACTTGAAAAAGGGCACAGACTCGCGGTCGCTGGCATCGGAAGATCAAATCTTCACCGTCACACTTGATGAGGCGCTGGCGATTTATGCGCAGCCGAAGCAGCGTGGCAGAAGGGCAGCCCAGCCACCGCTGCGTGATCTCGGCGCCGATCCGGTGACGGGCAATCAGGTGCTTGTCAAAGATGGTCGGTTCGGGCCCTACGTCACTGACGGAGAGACCAACGCGACGCTGCGTCGGACTGATGCTCCCGAGACGATCACCATCGAGCGCGCGGCCGAGCTGCTCGCGGACAAACGCGCTCAGGGGCCGACACCCAAGAAGCGTGCGGCGAAACGACCGACCACTAAACGCACGGTCAAGAAGACAGCGAAGAAGACGGCCAAGAAGGCAGCCGCCAAGAAGTAGTGAACGGCTGCTCAGCTCGATGGGCTGTGGGCTCCCCGAGATAGGTTGACCCGGTGACGTCCACAGGTCTGTTCATCGCCTTCGAAGGTGGTGAGGGTGCTGGCAAGAGCACGCAGGTCACTCGGTTGGTCGAGTCTTTGAAGTCGAAAGGCCACGAAGTGACCACCACGTTCGAGCCTGGTGACACGCCGGTCGGACGCCAGCTGCGCACCATCTTGCTGGGTCATGACACGGGGGCGCTCGACTCTCGCACAGAGGCGCTGCTCTACGCCGCCGACCGCGCTGAGCACGTCGCCACCGTCATACGACCGGCACTTGACCGTAACGCAGTCTGCATCACCGACCGTTACATCGACTCCTCGCTCGCCTATCAAGGTGCAGGGCGAACACTCGACCCCTCCGACATCGAGCACGTTTCTACCTGGGCAACCGGCGGTTTGTGGCCACATCTCACAGTTGTGCTCGACATCGACCCAGCTATCGGTCTCACCCGGTTCAGCGCTCCTGCCGACCGTCTTGAAGCTGAACCTTTGGCCTTCCATCAACGCGTGCGCGATGAGTTCCTGCGTCTGAGCGCTCGTGCTCCTGAGCGTTACCTCGTGGTGGACGCCTCCGAAGCAGTCGAAAAGATTGCCGCGCAGGTACTCGCCGCCGTTGAAGCGCGGTTGTCGTGAGCGTTTTCGACGCGGTGGTTGGTCAGTCTCGCGCGTTGGAGGCTTTGGAACGCGCAGTCCGTGACGCCACCCAAGAACCGCCAGGCCCAGGAATGACTCACGCATGGTTGTTTACCGGCCCGCCGGGATCGGGGCGCTCCGTCGCCGCACGCGCCTTTGCCGCGGCCTTGGTCTGTAGCGATGGTGGCTGCGGCGTTTGTGCCGACTGCCACACGGCAATGCTTGGAACGCACTCGGATGTCGATCACATTGCCACCGAAGCAATGACCATCTCAGTCGACAAGATTCGGTCACTCGTTCTCGAGGCGGCAGCGGCACCCTCGGTCGCACGTTGGCGGGTGATGGTGATCGAAGACGCCGACCGATTGACTGAATCAGCCAACAACGCGCTGCTCAAGTCACTGGAAGAGCCCACTCCACACACGGTCTGGCTTCTGTGTGCACCATCGATGGAAGACCTGCTACCAACCATCCGCTCACGCTGTCGTCACATCGTGCTCGCCACTCCAGCAGCGCAAGATGTCGCCCGTCACTTGATGGAGCGCGATGGAATCGACGAGCCGATGGCCGCATTTGCTGCTCGGGCTTCGATGGGTCACATCGGACGCGCCCGTGGCCTGGCAAAGGATGAGCAGGCCCGCTTGACTCGGGCCGCGACCCTGTCACTGCCGCTCAACGTGGGCAGTCTCGGTGGCGCGTTGCTGTCCGCCCGAGAGCTCGTCGAAGCGGCCACCGAACGTGGCGCGGAACGAACGAAGCTGGTCGATCAGCAAGAACGTATCGAGCTTGCCCGCGGCATGGGAGTGGAGAACCCCGACCGTCCACCGGCTTGGGCGCGTACCGAGTTTAAGCGGCTGAAGGACGCACAAGAAAAGCGGCGCAAGCGAGCGACCATTGATGAGCTCGACCGAGACCTGCAAGACCTATTGGCGTTCTACCGCGACATCCTGGTCGTTCAAGTTGATGGCGGAGTGGTTCTCGTCAACGCCGAACAGCTGCCCAACATTGAGAAGGTGGCGAGACGCGGTACGCCCGAGACCACGATGCAAGCAATGCAGGCGATACTAGAGGCCCGCGAGAAGATCACGGCTTACGTGACGCCCTTGCTCGCCGTTGAGGAGATGGCGCTGGCCCTGAAAGCCGGCTGAAGGAGGTCGTCGCGTTGAGGCGCTTGGCGTTAGCAGTGGCGGCGGCGGTTCTGCTCGGTGGGTGCACCGCCGACGGCCCTACGGTGGCGCCATCGCCGATCCCCTCGCCCTCAACAACTGGCCATGAGCCCAACGCCTTGCGGCCGTTCTATGACCAACGCGCAAACTGGAGCGATTGCGGTCAGTTCGAATGCGCGACCATCGAGGCTCCGCTCGCCTACGACCGCCCAGCTGCGCGACGCATCCGCCTGTCGATGTTGAAACGTCCTGCTGACAACCAGAGCGACAAGATCGGCACGCTCTTCGTCAATCCCGGGGGCCCTGGTGTCTCGGGAATCCAGTACGCGCGACTCGCCGAGGTTCTATTCACCCAGCCGGTGCTGGAGAACTACGACATTGTCGGGTGGGACCCGCGCGGAGTCGGTGCGAGCACTGCAATCTCATGCCTGACAGACGGCCAGACGGATCGACTGCTGGCTGCAGATGGAACACCGGACAACTCGAAAGAGGTCGCCACCCTGGTGCGGCTCAACACCTCCTTCACCCGTGGGTGTGAAAGGGACGACTCGGCTTTCATCCCGCAGCTCGGCACGTTCAACTCAGCACGTGACATGGATCTCTTACGCGCCTCCGTTGGGGAGCCGAGACTGAACTACTTCGGAGCCAGCTATGGAACTGAGCTCGGAGCGGTCTACGCCGATCTGTTCCCGCAGCGCGTGGGACGCATGGTGCTAGATGGGGCGCTCGATCCGGCGATCGGCAGCTCGCAGCTCGCAGTAGGGCAGCTGAAGGGTTTCCAGCAGGCAACCGAAGCATTCATTGAGGACTGCATCACGCGCGATGGGTGCGTCCTTGGTCCGACGCTGGAGGAAGCTGAGACGCAACTCACGCAGCTTCTTTCAGACATTGACAAGCAGCCGCTTTCCACAGACTCCGAACGCCCGCTGACTGAAGCGTTGGCGACAACCGGAATGATTTCCGCGATGTATAGCGAGTCGTCCGGCTGGCCCTCGCTGCGCCTCGGTTTGTCACAGGCCTTCCAAGGTGACGGAACTGTGCTTCTCGCCCTGGCCGACGCCTACTCTGAACGAAACTCCGACGGCACCTATGCGTCCAACGTGAACTCAGCATTTCCCGCTATTGCCTGCACCGACCGCCCTGGCTCGCAGTCGCTGACTCAGATACGTCGTACGGTCCCAAAGTTCGAGCAGGTCTCGCCGATCTTTGGCCGGACGTTTGCATGGTCCGGGCTTTCGTGTCGCGATTGGCCGGTGAAGGACGGAGAGTTTCCCACTCGAGTTGCAGCCAAGGGCTCGGCTCCCATCGTGGTCATCGGCACGACTCGTGATCCGGCCACTCCCTACCAATGGGCAGTGCGGTTGGCGCACTCTCTGCAAAGTGGCGTCCTCATCTCGCGTGACGGTGACGGCCACACCGGCTACAACGCCAACAACGAGTGCGTTGACACAGCCGTCGACGACTACTTAGTGGCCGGGACGGTCCCCGACGACCCAACGCGCTGCTAAGCCGATGTGCAGCGTTGGCAAGGCCGCAGGCAGTCCTGCGGTCTCCGTCGGTAGAATCACTCAGTCGTCCTTCGGGACGCGCCGCCTTAGCTCAGTTGGCCAGAGCGACGCACTCGTAATGCGTAGGTCCGGGGTTCGATTCCCCGAGGCGGCTCTGGTGTGATGTGTGGTCTCGGTTGAGTGGTGACATTTCCTGCTCGCCTGAGCCTTGTCGGTGTCTCGGCTGTTGATTGACACCGTCTCGGTTGATTCTTGACACCTTCTGTTGCTGTCGTCGGCTCGTCTTGGGACGAGGCGAGGGGAGCTTGAGGTGTTTCGTGAGCTGAGCGTGGCTGAGCAGAGGTATCAGGCGATTCAGGCGGTGATCGAGGATGGGCTATCGATCACGGACGTTGCTGACAAGGTTGGTGTGAGTCCACAGACGTTGCATGCCTGGCTTTCGCGGTATGCGGTGGAGGGTTTGTCGGGGTTGACCGATCGGTCGCATCGTCCGCGGTCGTGTCCGCATCAGATGGATACGGCGGTAGAGGTTCGGATCACTGAGTTGCGGGCCTCGCATCCCGGGTGGGCTGCGGACCGTCTTGCGTATCGGTTGGGGCGGGAGGGGGTTGATCCGGTGCCGAGCCGTGCGGCTATCTCGCGGGGCGTGGTCCGGTTAGGGCTGGTCGATCATCAGCGCCGCAAGGGCAAGCGGGAGTATCGACGTTGGCAGCGTGCCTCGCCTCGCAGACTCGGTCTGGAACATAGGTTCTAGCGCCAGTGCTTACCGATGACTCGATCATTGCGGTACCAGACATCGGCCACTGCGACGGGGGTTGAGCATTTGTCATACCAACGCTGCTTCTTTCCAACGGGGGCCACGGCCTTAACACCGTTCGTGTCGAAGATTCGGTGGACTCGGCGCATCGTCATGCCGTCTTTCACCTTCGTGAACTCAGCATGTGTTACGCAGCCCGGCGTGTCGGCTACCGCTACCTCAGGGGCGGTGAGAAGTGCCGTGCCAGCCAACATCAGCGTGGCTCCGATGGACGCAGCCTTGCGCATTCGTAACTCCTAATCGATGTCATCGCGCCGATAGTAGTCGCGGCACTGACCGATTACGCGACAAAGGACGTGGTCGCTTCCGCGTTGGCCGCATCAGTGCCCTCCCAAGTAAATGCAGAAGGCTTCATGCGGCCCCACAGGTCGGGCGGGCTGTATTCGCCGGGCGGGTAAAGTCCCTGCGTTCGCCGCTGGAACCAAGAGCAACAACGGTCCCCCGCGCAGCAAGTGAAGGGGAGGAGCGCAACGAGATGCGGGGCAAGGGTGCGCTGAGGGAAAGAATGCCGCCCAGAGGCGCCCAAGGACCTGCAACGTGTCGCGGGGGTATTGCGCCAATCGGCGACCGCCAGACTGGCCACGCAAGCGTCGCTCATTTCGGCGCGTCCACCTGTTCGAGCGACTGAACGTGTTCGTCCCGGACCCGCAGGATCGCGTTCTGGCCGCGGAAGAACACGTACCAGCCGTCCTCGTGTTCTACCTCGACGTCGTTGTAGGTCTCCCGGACGACCTGTTCGTCGTCGCCGTACACCATCCGGTAAGTGGGCATTCCCTGCTCCTTCTCATTCGTGTTAGGCGGCTTGGCGGACAGCGCGGAGGGGCGCCAGCGCGGTGCTCCACGCGATGACTTGGTCTACGAGCGTGTCGAGAGCGGCCATCTGGTGCTGAGCGGGCTGCAGATCGGTGAAGTTCACGAAGTCGGCGAACATGGACAGCGCGACGTTGGTCCGGACGTCGGCCATCTGCAGTTCCCCAGCGATCAGGCGCAGGTGCTCGGCGGCACGGGTACCTCCGACCGCGCCGTAGGACACGACACCCATCGCCTTGTTGTTCCACTCGCCGTACAGGTAGTCGATCGCGTTCTTCTGGACTCATGACGTGGAGTGGTTGTATTCCGGCGTGATGAAGATGAAGCCGTCGTAGCTGGCGATCGTCGCGGCCCACTGCTGGGTGTGCGCGTTCTGGTACTGACCCATTGAGGGGGGCAGCGGCTCATCGAGGTGCGGCAGCGGGTAGTCGGCGAGGTCGACCAACTCAAACGTCGCGTCGCTGCGCCTTGCGTGCTTCATCACCCAATCAGCCACTAGAGCGCCCCTGCGTCCGGGACGGGTGCTGCCGAGGATGACTCCGATGCGTGTCATGGCAGTGCTCCTTACGAATCGTTGCGGGGGGCCGCTGGGTGCGCCGCGATGACGCCGAGCCGGCCGGCGTGGTACTCGTCCATGGCCTGCCCGGTCTCTTGGCGGTTGGTGACGACGAACTGGATGTGCGTGCGGATCGTGACGGCTGGCATGGCATCTCTCAATCACTTGAATGTTCAAGTCATGATGGCCCCAATGACTTGAACAGTCAAGTGATTCCTCTACGATGCGGGTATGGCTGCACGGAAGACACACAATCCCCAACCATCGGCTGCGCCGGCCCGGTGGCTCACAGCCGCCGAGGAACAGACGTGGCGCAACTTCGCAAGCGTCCTTCTCCAACTGCCGTGGGCGCTCGAATGCCAACTCCAGCGTGACGCCGAGCTCAGTTTCATCGAGTACCACGCGCTGGCTTCGCTCTCAGACGCCCCCGACCACACCCGGCGCATGAGTGAGCTCGCCACGTTGACGAACGCATCGCTATCCCGCTTGTCCCACATGATCAAGAGGCTGGAAACCCGCGGCTTCGTGCGTCGCGAACCCGATCCAACGGACGGCCGGTACACCAACGCCATTCTCACTCCGGACGGCCACGACCACCTGACCTCCGCTGCTCCAGCCCACGTCGCCACCGTGCGTCAGCTCGTCATCGACGCCTTCACGATGACCGAACTACGACAGCTAGACGACGCAGCCGAGCGCATCCTCAGACGACTCGACCAAGCGCCCGCCGACGAGGCATCCGGAAGAGACGTCCACACCTGAGACCTTCGCGACCGCGACGCCAACTGTCACGTGCTCGCAGTCGTGCTGCGTGGCGGGCGCCGGAGCGAGCTCGGGCGGGGTCGCCCCGGCTATTCGCCCTGGAAGCCAGCGCGTGTGGTGGCCGAAGAAGGAGCCCGTTCTGGGAATGACTTGAAGGTTCAAGTGATTACACCCACATGCGCGGCCGCCAAGTTCATCCCTTCGCGAGGAGCCTTCCATGACCGTCGACAGCGCCGGTACCGCCGCACGGCGGTTCGAGTTGGGCTTGAACTCGTTCGGCGACGTCGCTACCACGGGCCCGGACCGGCGCGTTCTGACCGACCCGGAGACCATCCGCTTGCTGATCGAGGAGGCGACGCTGGCCGAGTCGGTCGGGCTCGACTTGTTCAGCATCGGGGAGCACTACCGCCAGGACCACACGGATTCTGCAACGCCTGTCTTGCTCGCGGCCATTGCACGCGACACCGAGCGGATAGGACTCGGAACGTCGGTGACGGTGCTCTCCACCAACGATCCCGTACGGCTCTATCAGGACTTCGCGACCGTCGACGCGGTCTCCAACGGGCGTGCCCGGCTCGTGCTTGGTCGAGCGTCGGTCACTGAGTCCTTCGCTCTGTTCGGTTTTGACCTGGCCGAATACGAGGCGCTGTTTGAGGAGAAGCTTGACCTGTTCATGCGGTTGCAACGTGAGGAAGCCGTCACCTGGCAGGGACGCTTCCGTGCGCCGCTTTCTGAGGAGCGTCTGCGACCTCGGATGCCCACGGGAGGTATCCCCACCTGGATCGGGGTCGGTGGCAGTCCTGATTCGGTGGTCCGGGCAGCGCACTACGGCCTGCCGCTGATGTTTGCCATCATCGGTGGAAAGCCGGAGCGCTTCGCTGGGCACGTCGAGCTCTACCGACGTGCCCTTGAGCAGGCCGGACACCCTGAGCAGCCGATCGCACAACATTCCCTCGGCTTGATCGCTCCCACCGACGCTGAAGCGGTCGACACGTACTGGCCGAGCTGGCAACCGGTTGTGGAGAGCCTGAGCAAGGAGCGAGGCTTCTACGCTCCGACGCGGGAGCGCTTCGAGCGGGAACTCGACGACGGGGCGATGTTCGTCGGGTCGCCCGAGACCGTCGCGCAGAAGATCGCACGTGTGGCACGGGGCTTGCATCTTTCACGTTTCGACCTCAAGTATGACCTGATCCACCTGCCGGTCGACGCTCGACGTCAAAGCATCGAGCTCTACGGCCGGGAGGTCGCGCCCCGCGTCCGGGAACTTCTCGCGTCCGATCCGGTCGTTCCTTGGCCTTCGTCCCGAA
>JBJMHG010000073.1:0-13021 GCA_045807485.1 Actinomycetes bacterium | reverse complement strand
CGCATGGAGCACGCCAGTGGCAGATCGAACTGACGGCGGGTCCGATCGCCAAGGCACTCGACCGCGTCAGGCGTGAAGCCGAGACCTCTTGAGCCGGCCGCTCAACTGGCGGACGCCTCGAGCTGACGCACGGTCTTCGTCGGCGCGCAGGTCGCGGGCGTACTCCTGCGGGCCGGGCGGCAACGGCTTCCAGTCACGAAAATCCTGCGCACTCGCCCACGACAGCAACAGGTCAGCCACTTCAGGGTTCCGCCCCAGCAACGGGCCATGGATGCGGGTTCCGATCACATGACCGGACACCACACCGTCGGACGAGCCGCGGTCACCGCGTCCGACTTCGAGTGTCGCGAAGGGCTCGACGCCTGGGTCGGCGCACAACGCCACTTGATGCTGTACCCAGCCCCCTAGAGCAGGAAGGCCGAGCTCGGCGACCGGAAAGGTGACCACCGGCTCACTGATCAGAGTTCCGCGTGCAGTCGTGAACCCGAGCAGCCCCAACGCCGGAGCAATGATCTCACCTCGTTCGTCGACGATGCCGCGACCGAGCGCGTCAAGTCCTGCGTCGACCGCCAGCACAGCGGCACCGGCGCTCACCTGGTCTCTGAACACATCGGACGCGGCCAGCTGCTCAGCGAGCGCGGGCACGCCGGCATGTCCGCTGCCACCGAGCAGGTAGATGTCAGCGCTGGGAATCGGTTGTGAACCGTGCACCGTCTCGACCTCGACGGCGAGCTGGCGCTTCGCCGCGCGCTGTGCGAGGGCGAGGGCGTTCGCATCATCACCGGCCGCGACGGTCAAGAGGGGGTGAAGCAGTGCGACTCGCAGTGCCGTCACAAGATCGCTCCATCGTTGCGCAGCCGCGCCGTGAGCTGTCGAAAGCCGGAGTAATTGCACGCTACGAGCACGGGCCCCGG
The DNA here is from genome assembly GCA_045807485.1 of Actinomycetes bacterium. Classification (GTDB taxonomy): domain Bacteria; phylum Actinomycetota; class Actinomycetes; order JAHEKZ01; family JAHEKZ01; genus JAHEKZ01. Next base: position 12,107 of record JBJMHG010000073.1, on the reverse strand, counting down.
TGAGTGCATCCGCACGGCGTCCAACGGATCGTCGACCAACGTCGAGGAGACTCCGTGGCTATCCAGGCACGCAACGACGTCGGGGCCGCGCTTTCCGCTGACGACCACCGGACGCCCGGAAAGCCGCTCCCACTCGACCTCCCAGATCGTGGTGGTGTCACGCGGCCCGAACGGCTCGGCGTAGATCACCACAGGCAGGTCGGTACGGATTGCTGTGTCGATCGCCTCCGTCCACCCCGCAGGGTTCTTGAGCATGATGATGCGCGCTCGGCGTCCGTCGATCTCGAAAGGCGCGTAGCGCCCATCTACGTCGAGCACCGACTCGACCGCAGCAGCGGCATGGTCGACGCTGACGCCCACGGCGTCGGCTGCAGCCAACGCGAACGCCACGGAGGCTGCCGCCGTACGGCCAGGAACGCTGGTGCGGACGGTCAGGTGATGGTCAGGACCAGACACCACGACCTCTTGCAAGACGTCAGAGAGGTGTTCACCGTCTGTCGCCGACCACGCCGGCTTGATCCGTTCACGCCCGCACCCAGTACATGACCACTGCTCACCGAGTCCGCTCATGACAGCCTGGCACGCAGGGCAGATGGCCGAGTCGGCCTTCCAGTTCAGACCGCCAGCGACCGGCACGATGTTCGGGGCCCTTTCGAAGGCGTACTGCACCCAGGGGTCGTCGGTGTTCACGATGACCGCCGTTTCCGGAGTGAGCAGGCGCGCCGCGCTCTGCCAGTGCTCGACGGTCTGTGGCAAAGAGACACCGCGGGTGTACTCCCGGCTGAGGTTGAGAGCGATCAGGGCTCTCGGATGCATAGCAGCAACGACCGGCTGCAGGTACGCCTCGTCCACCTCGATGGCAGCGAGTTCGGAGCTGCGGTCTTCTTTGAGCGAGGTGACGATTCCATCGGGCATGTTGGCGCCAGTGCGGTTGGACGCGACACGGCCAGCTGTGGCGAGCGCCGCAGTGACAAGTGCAGTCACGGTGCTCTTGCCGTTGGTTCCGGTCACGAGCACCGACGCGCGGCCCGAGCCCATGGTCTCGAGCAAGCTGGGCGCGACCCGTAAGGCATAGCGTCCGCCGATGATCTCGCCCTTGCCCTTGCCGAGTGCACGAGAGGCCAGGCTGGCCGCGTCCGCAAGCGCCATCGCTGCGCGTTCCCTGACCGAGGGCCTGGGGGTGACTGTCGGCTCACGCATCGACGCGACCCTACCGTCGGCCTCTACCGTCACGACGGGAAGTAGCCTGGCAAGGTCTTCTCTGGAGGTTTCTGTGACCAACGCCCGTGCAAGTGTGCAGACCAATGCGCTCCGTGACGTGGTGTTCGTCGATGGCGTCCGGACCCCGTTCGGCAAAGCGGGCAGCCGATACCAGCAGACTCGTGCCGACGATCTCGTCGTCAAGGTCATCCGCGAACTGCTGAGGCGTAGTCCTTCGCTGCCGCCTGAGCGCATCGACGAAGTTGCCATTGCCGCCACCCGGCAAGAGGGTGACCAGGGCCTGACCCTTGGTCGCAGCGCCGGAATCTTGGCCGGACTCCCCCGCTCGGTGCCGGGATACTCGATCGACCGCATGTGTGCTGGCGCGATGACAGCTGTGACGACGGTCAGCGCAGGCATCGCCGCGGGGGCCATCGACGTCGCACTGGCCGGAGGCGTCGAGCACATGGGACACCACCCGATGGGCGTCGGCCTCGACCCAAACCCACGCTTCGTCTCCGAGCAGATCGTCGACCCGGACGCTCTCGTCATGGGCAAGACTGCCGAGAACCTGCACGACCGTTTCCCTGAGCTGACGCGCGAACGTGCGGACGCGTTCGCTGCGGCGTCCCAGCAGAAGGTGGCAAAGGCGTACGCCAACGAGCAGATCCAGCCCGACCTGGTGCCGGTCGCGGTGTGGAGCGAAGGTGGCGGCTGGGATCTTTCCACTGCCGACGAACCACCCCGTCCGGACACCACGGTCGAGGTGCTCGCGAGTCTGCGGACGCCGTTCCGCCCGCACGGACACGTCACCGCGGGTAACGCGGCCGGTCTCAACGATGGCGCAACGGGTGCGTTGGTCATGTCGTCAGCGGCCGCAGCTGAGTTCGGTCTCGCACCCAAGATGCGCATGGTCGGCTACGCGTTTGCCGGAGTCGATCCCGAGGTCATGGGGGTCGGACCGATTCCGTCCACCGAGCGCGCGCTCTCGCGGACAGGTCTCACGATCGACGACATCGGGCTGATCGAGATCAACGAGGCATTCGCGGTGCAAGTGCTGGCATTCCTCGAGCACTTCGGCATCCCTGACCACGACCCGCGGGTGAACCCGTACGGCGGAGCCATCGCGTTCGGTCATCCGCTGGCCTCATCGGGAGTGCGGTTGATGATCCAGCTCGCCCGAGAGTTCTCCGAGCACCCTGACGTGCGCTACGGCATGACGACGATGTGCGTCGGCCTCGGCCAAGGCGGAACAGTGATCTGGGAGAACCCGGCCCATCCCGAGGCGCAGTCCGCAGAGGCGGCCGCATGACGGCTGCGGCTGAGACCACCCTGCCGCCCTTTCCAGACGAGGTGGTGACCGAGACCAAGGTCCACATCGTCGAGCTGCCCGGGAGTGTCGGAAAGGCTGCGCTGCTCACGCTCGACAACGGCCGTGACTTCAAACGCCCGAACACGTTCGGGCCCGCGTCACTCGCATCTCTTGAAGCAGCACTGGACGCCGTGGCGGCTCGCGAAGACCTGGTCGCTGTCTGCCTGACCGGAAAGCCTTTCGTGTTCAGCGTGGGTGCAGACCTGGCCGTGTTCCGTCAGCTCACGTCCCACGAGCAAGTGCTCGAGATCGGACGCCTCGGGCACCGGGTGTTCGGCAAGCTGGCGACTCTCGGCGTCCCAAGTTTTGCGTTCATCAACGGTGCCTCCATGGGAGGGGGTCTCGAGGTAGCGCTGCACTGCACCTACCGCACGGTGTCGACCGGCGCCAAGGCACTCGCACTGCCGGAGGTCTCGCTGGGGCTGATTCCCGGCTGGGGCGGTACGGCACTGCTGCCCCGTATCGCCGGACTCGACAATGCCGTCACAGTCATCGTCGAGAACCCGCTCAACCTCAACAAGATGCTCAAGCCCAAACAGGCGCTCGAGCTCGGTGTCGTTGACGCGATGTTCGACGCTGCCGACTTCCTCGAACAGTCGCTGGCCTGGGCCGCCCGCGTCCTCAAGGGCGAGATCGATGTGTCACGAGCGGACGACTCCGATGTCGATGCGACCAGAGCGATCGCACGTGCCACGACAATCGTCGAAACGAGAACCAAAGGCGTCCCGCCGGCGCCGCTTCGTGCCGTCGACCTGCTCGCGCGATCACGCGATCAGCTGGCAAACATTTTCGCCGCCGAAGACGAGGCATTGGCCGACCTCACGCTGAGCCCAGAGCTGGCGGCATCCCTTTACGCCTTCGACCTGGTGCAGAAGCGAGCCAAACGTCCTGTGGGCGTGCCCGAGGTGGAGCCGTCACCGGTCACGTTCGTCGGCGTGATTGGTGCTGGTCTGATGGCGCGGCAGTTGGCAGTCCTCGTGGCGCAGCGCATGGGGATCCCTGTGCACCTGGTAGATGTCGACGATGCGGCGGTAACGCGTGCCCGTGAGGCACTCGAGTCCGACCTCGAAGGCCGCGTCGTCAAGAAGCGATTGCGTCCCGACGTGGCGTCGAAACTACGACAGCTCATCACGATCGGCACCGACCGATCGCCACTGAGTCAAGCTGACCTGGTGATCGAGGCGGTCTTCGAAGACCTCGATCTCAAGCGGCAGATCTTCGCGGGCCTCGAAGACGTCGTTCGGCCCGACTGCGTGCTGGCGACCAACACCAGCTCGCTGCCGGTGTCCGCCATGGCGACTGGTCTCGAGCATCCTGAACGCGTCGTCGGTCTGCACTTTTTCAACCCGGTCGCCGTCATGCCCCTCGTCGAGGTGGTGCGCGCGCAGCAATCCAGCGACCAGACCTTGGCCACGGCGTTCGCGGTGACGAAGGCGCTGAAGAAGTCCGGCGTCCTGGTGGTCGACTCCCCCGGGTTTGTCGTGAACCGGGTGCTGATCCGGCTGCTGTCCGAGGTCATGCGGGCCGTGGACGACGGCGCCAGCTTCACGACGGTTGACGCGAGCCTCGACTCGTTGGCCTTTCCCATGTCTCCCTTCGCTCTGCTCGAACTGGTCGGCACCGGTGTGGCCGCTCACGTCGTGGATGCGATGCACCAGGCGTTCCCAGACCGCTTCGCACACTCGCAGACGCTGGACGCGCTTGCGGCGTCCGGCCGTCGCACGGTGTACGCCGACTCCGGTGCGCCCGCAGTCGCGGCCGAGGTGGAAGCACTGGTGCCGCGGCGCGACGACCCGCCGACTGGCGACCAGATTCGCGACCGGGTGTTGCGCGCCCTAGCCGAAGAGATCGGACTCATGCTCGACGAGGGAGTTGTGGGGTCGCCGGCGGACATCGACCTCTGCATGGTGCTGGGAGCCGGGTGGCCGTTCTGGCTTGGTGGCATCACGCCCTACCTCGACCGTTCCGGTGTGTCTCAGGACGTGCGCGGCAAGCTTTTCCACGAGGGCGTTCCGGACGCTAGCCGCTGACCCCGATCACTCGCTCATCGCTGGTCAGGTGCACCGACGGGATCAGCTGTGGGTCGAGGCCTTCCCGCCACGCCGAGACCACGCCACCGGCGCCCGCGAGAATGAGCCATCCCCCCGATGCCGAGAGCGGCTGAACACCACGAGTCAGATCCACACCGGGCGTATCGACGATCTCGAGATGTTGCGGCGAACCGGCCGCAAGGTGGGCGCGTCCACGGTCATCTGCCACCACGAGCGCAACGCCGTCGGGAGTCACCACCGGTGCGGCGGACTCGAAGTACCCGACCGGAATCTTGACGTCACTGGAACGGCCAGTACGCAAGTTCACCAGCGCCGAGGTGCAGCCAGAAATCAGGCAGCCGGTCGTGACGAGTGCGCGGCCGTGCGCGACCTGTCGCACACCGACCACCAAGCCATAGCGCCGAACGACGTCACCGCCTTGGACGTCCCACATGAGCAGGCGGCGGTAACGCGTCTCTCCACGAGCCACCACCAAGGTGTCGTTGACGGCACCGACGACGTCGAGTTTGGGGGGTATCGAGAACACTCGCGACCGCCATTCGCCGAACGATGTGGTCAGCGCGGCGCCTCCGGACACCCCAGCATCACCGTCGACGACGAGCCACAGCGCCTGACCCGACTGTGGGATGACCTTGTCGGCTTCTCCCACGTCGTGCGGCTCTTCGCCGTCGCGGTACGCGACAACCTGCGCGGCGAAATCAGAGTCCGAGCTGGGATAGCGGACGACGACGGAGTCGCCCACTACTACGGCGTTGCTCCAGTTGGCGTCCGGTGCCGCGTCCACCGAGGTGCGGGTTCCAGTGTCGACGTCGACCCACGCGAGACCGTCCGGGCCAGTCGTCAGCAGCCGGATGCCGGTGACTGGCGGGTGGGTGCGCCAGGCGCCGAGGTCGAAGGCTGCCCACACCAGGGTCACCAAAACCACCACGGCGATGACGCCCTGGAGTGCTCGCCGCCGCCACTTGGCTGTCGCATCGTTCCGCGGCGGCGGACCGGCGCCCATCACCTCGGGAACAGTCAGCGTCACCTGCCCACCATGCGCCACACCCGGCGACGCGGCAATCCCTGCTCTGGGTAGTCGTCACGGCACATCCGGTCATGGACTGCGGCAGAGGGGTGGCGTTCGGTCGCCCAGGACTAGGAGCGCAAACCGCTGGGTACCGTGGCGGCATGCCCGAGCCCACTGCCTTGCGCCGTACGGTGCTTGCGGTCTCGGTGCTCGACGGCATCGACTTCGAGCCGACCGATGAGGGCGTCCGAGTGCCGATCCCCTCGACTGACCTCATGCTCACGTGGCACGAGATCGCCACCGCCATAGGCGAAGCCGATCCCGACAGCGAGACGGCTCGAGTCCGCCTTCGGGTGTGGCTGCGGCTGCGTTCGAACCTTGCGGACCAGCGCGACCCAATGTCTGCCGCACGCGTTGTGGGTCTGCCCCCTAGACACCCGCTGCATCCAGGAGCGTCATGGGTTCGCGCCCGCGTCGCTGGGGATGCGCTCGATCTGGGTATCGGCGTCCTCGGACTGCTCGGCGACCCCGATCAAGTCGTGGTGACTCCTCCAGCGTTGCTCGCCATCGCCGGCATCGACACGTCCGAGTGGTGGCCAGACCTGGTGCGTGAACTGGAACGAGTCGGACGCCTTGCGGCCGAACGCTTCTTGCGTGACGACACCCTTCCGCTGCGGCCATTCGGTGACTTCGACGTGCTGAGCCTGCTGGGCTCGACGTCGTTCCGTGCTGGCCTGTGTGACGCCGACCCCGTGGGGTGGCGCACGGCTGCCGTGCCGATGCGCACTCGGGGGTGGCTCGACCTTGGGCGCATCGACCCGGCATTCGCGGCGGCCGCTGCGTTGGCGACCAATCCTGACGAACGAGGTTTCGAGCGCGCGGTGTTGGTGACCCCTGAAGAGATCGTGATGACCGGGTCGATCGGACGCTCTGCCGCACACGCGCTGCAAGACCCTCCGGCCTCGGTCAACCCGTGGCTGCGCGGCCGCTAACGCCCGCCGAGTGCACAGCTGGTTGACACCCTGAGCGGTCGAGTGCGCTATCCGGCAGGGGGGATGGAGGGCTGCGGGTCCTCGATCGAGACCGGCGAGAGCCCCGTGACACGCTCCACGACGTCACGCGCGATCTGCTGCGCCGTGAGCCCGACCTCTTCGAGCACCTGCGATCGCTTGGCGTGTTCAAGGAAACGAAGCGGAAGCCCCACTACATGTACCGGCGTGGCCGACTCGGCGTCCTGTAACGCCTCAGCAACAGCGGCACCGAAGCCGGACACCCTGATGTTGTCCTCGATCGTGACGACGAGCCTGAAGTCTGCCGCGATGTCGGTGACGTCGGTGCTGACCGGCAGCACCCACCGCGGGTCGACCACGGTGACACCGATTCCTTGGTCGTCGAGCCGCTCGGCGACGTCCAATGCGCACGCCGCCATTGGGCCGACTGCGACGACCAAGACATCGGACGCCCCGGTGCGGCGGAGCACATCGACTGACCCGGCCCGCTCGAGCGCAGGGATCGGGTCGGGAAGCCCGCATTTGGGGATTAGCACGAGCGTCGGACCATCGACGCCCAGCGCCTCATCGAACAGCTGCCGTAGCTCTTCCCCGTCGCGCGGTGCGGCGATCTGCAGACCGGGAACCGTGGCAAACACCGACAGGTCCCACATGCCGTTGTGGGACGCCCCATCGTCGCCGGTGACTCCAGCGCGATCGAGGACGAAGGTCACAGGTGCGCGGTGTAGTGCAACATCCATCAGCACCTGGTCGTAAGCCCGGTTGAGGAAGGTGGCGTACACCGCGACCACGGGGTGCATACCGCCGAACGCCATCCCGGCCGCCGAGGTCACCGCATGCTGCTCGGCGATCCCGACGTCGTACACCCGGTCGGGAAACGCCTCGGCGAAGGGTTGCAGCCCGACCGGCTTCAGCATTGCGGCGGTGATCGCGACGACATCGTCACGCGAGTGCCCGGCCTTCACGAGCTCGTCGGCGAAGACGCTGGTCCAGGTGGGGCCGGACGCCACAACGGCACGTCCGGTCTCGGGATCGATGACACCGACTCCGTGCAGATGATCCGCATCGTCGTTCTCGGCCGGCGCGTAGCCCAGGCCCTTGCGAGTCAGTGCGTGGACGATCACCGCGCCGCGGAAAGCCTTGGCGCGACGCAATGCGTGCTCAAGCGCGGTCGTGTCATGCCCGTCGATCGGACCGATGTACTTCAGGCCCAGGTCTTCGAACATCCCCTGCGGGGCGACCACGTCTTTGATGCCCTTCTTCATGCCGTGCAACGTGTCGAACAGGGGCTGACCGACAACGGGCGTGCGATCGAGCACCGAACGCCCCCAGTCGAGGAACCGCTCATACCCACGGGTGGTGCGCAACGTGGCGAGGTGGTGCGCCATGCCGCCGATGGTCGGTGCGTACGAACGCTCGTTGTCGTTCACGACGATGACGACTGGCCGGTCTTTGGCTGCGGCGAGATTGTTCAGCGCTTCCCACGCCATGCCGCCGGTCAACGCACCGTCACCGACGACTGCAACGACGGTGCGGTCATGCTCGCCGCGAAGGTCGAAGGCCTTTGCTACGCCGTCGGCGTAGGACAAAGCGGTGGACGCATGCGAGTTCTCAATCACGTCGTGCTCGGACTCAGCACGGCTGGGATAACCCGAGAGTCCATCCCTCTGCCGCAGCGAGCCGAAGTCGTGGCGTCCGGTCAACAGCTTGTGCACGTAGGCCTGGTGGCCGGTATCCCACAGCAGGATGTCGCGCGGGCTGTCGAAGACCCGATGTACCGCAATGGTGAGTTCGACCACACCGAGGTTAGGACCGAGGTGTCCACCGGTGCGCGAGACGTTCGCGACCAAGAAGTCGCGGATCTCGGTCGAAAGGGATTCCAGCTCTTCGGGCGTGAAAGCCTTCAGGTCGCCTGGTGTGGCGATCTGGGAGAGCAGGGACATGAGCGGTGCCGCTCCTCTCCTCGTACTTTCCGAACGGCCGCAGCTGTGACCCGGCACGCGGTTGCCCAGTCTAGAGGCGGCATCCCCGTGAAGCGCGCCAACGCGGGCCGAGTGCGCCAGTCGGGTTAACGCGGAAAGGGCCTCCTCAGAGCCTGGGCACGAACTGTTCTCCGCGCAGGGCCCGGGAGACCAGCTCGACCTCGCGACGCCGGGCCAGCAGGCCCGCGCCCTCGCGTTCCAACGCCTGCAGGGTCTCGGCAACCACCTCCGGGGTCACCTCGTCCCGAAGATCGGCCCTGGCCTGCGAGTACGAGGTGCGTGCGGCGTCCAGCTGGGCCTCGATGATGGTCTGGACGCGCCACGCGAGAACAACCGGCTGCCGCCGGTAGAACGGGTCCACCCGAAACTCAGCCGGCGCGACGTCGAGCAGAAACGCGACAGCCCACTCACGCCAGTCGTCGGCTCCGGGCGGAGGAACTCCCGGTGGCCATCCTGGCGGACGTCGCAGCTCGCTCACACCGGTCAGCGTCCCACGCGGCTCCGACGACCCGTCGAGTGTGCATCTGGGTGCGCTGACGGGGCGTCGAGTGTGCCGCGAGCGTTTGCGATACTGACGCGATGGCATGGGCGGCAGCACTCAAGGTGCTGATCAAGTGGGGACCGGTGGTGTTCGCAGCCGGAAAGAAGGCGCTGCCCTACCTCAAGGACAACCCAGCGGCGCAGCAGTTCGTGGCGTCCATGGCGCAGCAGACCGCTGCCCTGCCGGCGAAGCTCAGCACCGAGGCACGCGTCAAGCGCAAGATCTCCGCGGTGCAGATCTCGCTGGCCGAGGCCGCCACCATCGGCGTTGACCCCCTCGCGTACGCACGGTGGCGGGAAGAGCTCGACGAGATGTCGCGGACGCTCACTCTCTCCAAGGCAGCCGGACGCGCCCAACGCCGCATCCTGCAGAAGCGGTGCGAACGTCGGCTCGACTCGCTGGTGGCCGAGATCCTGCCGCAGCTGACTCGCCGCCGGCCGGCACCACCCGTCCAGCTACCCCCTCCGGCGTCCTAGACCTCCGACCCCAAGAACGACGCTTTCACACGCACTGGCGCACGAAACACCGCTTTCATGCAGGTTGCTCCTCGAGCATGAAGACGGAGTTCCCTGCGTGAGAGTGAGTGAAAGCGTCGTTCTTGGAATCGGGGGCTGGCGCAGCAGCTCGAAACCATCAGCGACGCTGGTTGCTGTTCTCGACTAGTCGAGCAGGGACCTCAAGACGTACGGAAGGATCCCACCGTTGCGGTAGTAGTCGGCCTCCCCGGGAGTGTCGATCCGCAGTCGCGGCGCGAACTCGACGACCGACCCGTCCGGACGCGTCGCACGCACGGTGACCGTCTCCGGCGTGACGCCGTCGTTGAGAACACCGACTCCGGTGATGTCGAACGACTCTTCGCCGGTGAGTCCGAGGGACGCGGCGGTCTCCCCCTCCGGAAACTGCAGCGGTAGCACGCCCATGCCGATCAGGTTGCTGCGGTGGATCCGCTCGTACGACTCAGCGATGACAGCCCGGACGCCGAGCAGCGCAGTGCCCTTCGCCGCCCAGTCGCGCGATGATCCCGACCCATACTCCTTGCCGGCCAGCACGACCAGCGGCGTCCCCGCCGCGCGGTACGAGTCGGCCGCGTCGTAGATCGGCACCACAGGGCGGGCGTCAAGGGTGAAGTCTGTGGTGAACCCACCCTCACGTCCGCCGGCGAGCGCATTGCGCAGCCTGATGTTCGCGAACGTGCCACGGATCATGACCTCGTGATTGCCTCGGCGTGACCCATACGAGTTGAAGTCGCGCGGCGTCACGCCCTGCTCGGCCAGATAGCGCCCAGCCGGACTGTCCGCCTTGATGGCCCCGGCCGGCGAGATGTGGTCGGTGGTCACCGAGTCGCCCAGCACCGCAAGCACCCGCGCACCGGTGACGTCGGTGACCGGCGAGGTTTCGCGTTGCATCCCCTCGAAGTACGGAGGCTTGCGCACATACGTGGACGCCGCATCCCACGTGAACGTGTCTCCGGTCGGAGTCGGCAGTCCGGTCCAGTGCTCGTCGCCTGCGAACACGTCGGCGTACTCGCGGGTGAACGTCTCGCTCGCGATCGCTGAGTCGATCACCTGTTGGATCTCGTGCGCCGACGGCCACAGGTCATGCATGAAGACCGGCGTGCCGTCCGCGTCCTCACCCAATGGCTCAGTGGTCAGGTCGAGGTCCATCGTGCCGGCCAGGGCATACGCCACGACCAACGGCGGCGACGCCAAGTAGTTCATCTTGACGTCGGGGTTGATTCGCCCCTCGAAGTTTCGGTTGCCAGACAGCACAGAGGTCACCGCAAGATCGTGCTCGTTGACCGCAGCCGACACCTCCGGAATGAGCGGGCCGGAGTTCCCGATGCACGTCGTGCAGCCATACCCGACCAGGTTGAACCCGAGCTTGTCGAGGTACGGCGTGAGGCCCGCCCGGTTGTAGTAGTCCATGACCACCTTCGAGCCTGGCGCCAACGTCGTCTTGACCCACGGCTTACTGCTCAGCCCGCGCTCGACGGCCTTCTTGGCCAGCAGCGCTGCCCCGATCATCACCGAGGGGTTCGATGTGTTCGTGCAAGACGTGATCGCAGCGATGGTCACAGCACCGTGATCCAGCTCGAACGACGTACCGTCCGCCAACGTCACCGGAACTGCGTTGCTCGGACGGCCCTCCGACAGCTGGATGTCGACGCGCGCACCGTTACGCACTCCGGACACTGATGGCGGGTCGGACGCCGGGAAGCTCTCGTCAACTGACTCATCGACCGGCCCTCGCACGGACGCCAGCCCCTCGCCGTCGACGTAATTGACGACCGCGGCACGGAAAGCGTGTTTCGCGTCGGACAGCGCGATGCGATCTTGCGGACGCTTCGGACCGGCAATCGACGGAACGACCGTTCCAAGGTCTAGTTCGAGGTACTGCGAGTACTCAGGCTCGTGATCAGGGCTATGCCAGAGGCCTTGCGCCTTGGCGTAGGCCTCGACCAGAGCGACGTGCTGCTCGCTGCGTCCGGTGAAGCGCAGGTAACGAACGGTCTCTTCGTCGATCGGGAACACCGCGATCGTTGAGCCATACTCCGGACTCATGTTTCCGATCGTGGCGCGATTAGCCAGTGGAACCTCGGCAACACCAGGGCCGTAGAACTCAACGAACGACCCGACGACTCCGTGTGCGCGCAGTTGCTCAGTGATGGTGAGCACGAGGTCGGTGGCGGTAACACCGTCGATCGGTTTGCCGTGAAGCTTGAAGCCCACGACGCGCGGAATCAGCATGGACACCGGCTGGCCAAGCATGGCGGCTTCAGCCTCGATGCCGCCAACACCCCAGCCGACCACGCCGAGCCCGTTGACCATCGTGGTGTGAGAGTCGGTGCCGACGAGAGTGTCGGGATACGCAACGCCATCTCGCACCATCACGACGCGCGCAAGATGCTCAATGTTGACCTGGTGCACGATGCCGGTTCCTGG
>JBJMHG010000072.1:0-6884 GCA_045807485.1 Actinomycetes bacterium | reverse complement strand
ACCCAGCAGCTGACCACGAGAGTGGACGCCGCCTTGGACGGGTTCGATGCTGCAGGTGCCGGCGCTGAGATCGCGAACTTCGTCGACGACCTCTCCAACTGGTATGTGCGACGCTCGCGGCGTCGCTTCTGGGATGGCGACAACAACGCGCTACAGACACTGCACGAAGCCCTGGCGGCGTTGACATTGGTGATGGCGCCGCTCACACCATTCATCACTGAACAGGTGTGGCAAGACCTCGTCGTGACCACTGACCCCGACGCAGCAGAGTCCGTTCACTTGGCTGACTGGCCGGCGCTCGACCGTGCCGCGGTTGACGAGAAGCTCATCGACGACGTCGCGCTCGTCAAACGATTGGTCGAGCTGGGTCGCGCAGCCCGTGCGACCTCAGGAATGAAGACGCGGCAACCTCTTTCACGGGCTCTGGTATCGGCGCCCGGCTGGGGCCGGTTGTCCGACGAGCTCCGAAATGAATTGGCCGCGGAGCTCAACGTGCAACGGATTGACGTGCTCGGGGCCGAAGCTGACGAGCCGGTGGATGTGTCGGCCAAGGCGAACTTTCGGGCTCTCGGAAAGCGCTTCGGTCAAGACACGCCCAAGGTCGCACAAGCCATCGCGACTGCCGATCCAGTCATGCTCCAGCAGTCACTGCTGATGGCGGGGCGGGCCGAGGTCAGCGTCGGTGCAGATGTCGTGACTATCGAGCCTGACGAGGTCGTGATCACCGAGACCCCTCGCGAGGGTTGGGCGGTCCACCACGACGGCGGGGAGAGCCTGGCGCTCGACCTCACTGTCACCCCAGAGCTGCGCAGGTTGGGCTTGGCGCGCGACGTGGTTCGACAGGTGCAAGAGGCGCGCAAGTCCAGCGGCCTCGAGGTCTCGGACCGCATCCGGCTGCGCTGGAGTGCATCAGACACTCTTCGGGACGCCATCACCGAACACTCTGAGTCCATCGCCGCCGAGGTGTTGGCCATCGAGATGGACGAGGCCGACTCGCTCGCGAACGAGGCGAACGTCTTCGCCGACGAGGCAGTCGGATTGGCATTTACCGTGGTTCGGGTCTAGCAGATATGCGTCGCTGTAGACCGCGTGGTTGGGGGTCCGTCTCGGATCGGGCCCGCTGACGCTTGATCCCCCGTCGGTGCGCGTTACCTGAATCACCCGTTTGGAGTAACCAACTGGCAGGGCTTTCGAGCCGATACCCAACCAACGGAACTCGCAACCGCGACGCTCGACGGCACAGCACTCGGAGGACACCATGGTGCAACCACTCGCTGCCTCGAACCCTGCCGCGATCCCGCAGGTTCGACTCAAGGCCAATGCCGTCGCTGTGCCTGCGCTGGCCAGCAACGTCCGTCCTGCCCTGGTACTCGCCGAGCGTGAGAGCCGGCAGTTGATCGAGACAGCCAAGCAGCACGACATCACCATGGGCGGCATCTTCTGCGTCAGCCCCACCGGAATTCAGGTGTGGGACCGTCCCTGGCTAAGCCCTGAGCAAGGCCCAGGTGAGTCAGTTCACCTCGGCTCCGTGGACTGGACGTATGACACTCCGGTGAAGCACTACGTGACGATCTACCGCGCCATGGTCACCGAACACGGCATTGGTGCCGGGGAGACCACGCTGTCGATTCTGACCAAGGTGCTGGGACTGACCGGTATCCCGATCGACGGTGCCCGCATCTCGATGCCAGCGCCACCTCCCCGCGACCCATTCCGTCGCAGGATCTGAGACACACCCCGCACCAGCGAGCCGGACCACTCACAAAAGCGCCCTCACCTGGCTATGCCAGGCGGGGCGCTTTCGCGTGAGGTCAGCTTGGCTGAGTCGGCGGACCACTGGGTGGACCAGTGGGCGGCGCTGCAGGCGGTGGGCTCTGCGCCGGTCGCGGTGCAGCAGGTGGTTGCGCCTGCGCTGGGGGCTGGCCTGGGGTGCTCGCCGGACGCGGCGCCGCCGGAGGCTGTGACTGCGGCGGTGCCGGCGGTTGCGCCGGAGGAGCTGGCGGTGATGACGGCTGCTGCGTCGGTGGTGTCATCGGTGCACTCGCTGGCCGCGGCTGAGCGGCTGGCTGCGCGGCCGGCTGAGCGGCGGGTTGAGCAGCAGGTGCGCCAGACGGCGGGGCGGCCGGTTGCGCGCGAGGTGGCGTCGGTTGAGAGCTGGCCGCACCTGAACCAGAGGCCGCACCGCCCTCCGACCGTGCTGTCAGCTCACGCAACTGTTGTTCGAGGTAGGACTTCAAGCGAGTGCGGTACTCGCGTTCGAAGGAACGCAGCTCGTCGACCTGCTTCTCGAGGGCGCTGCGCGACCCAGCCAGCTGAGCCATGACCTGCTGGTGCTTCGCCTCTGCCTCGCGCTCGGCGTTCTCCGCCTTGCTGCGTGCTGTGGCCAGCATCGTCTCCGCCTCTGAACGGGCGGCCGCGACCACCTCGTCTGCGGTGCGCTCGGCCGCAGCCAACACCCGGGCGGCCTGCTCGGCACCCGAAGATGGTGGCGGAACCGCTGCCGCAACGGGCGTCGGAGCCGGCGCTGCCGGCTGCGGCGCGGCGGCCGACGGCGCCGGACGGGCCGCAAGCTGAGCCCGCAGCGAGTCGTTTTCGGCGGTGAGCCGGTTGAGCTCTGCTGCCACCTGGTCAAGGAAGGCGTCAACCTCATCTTCGTCGTATCCAGCGTTGCGCTTCTTCGACGTCTGGAAGAGGACGTTCTGAACGTCCTCGGCAGTCAACGGCATCTGCTCTCCTCCGGCCTAGATCCGGCACAACACTAGCGACACGGCAGACCCTACTGTCACACCAGTCACACGCTCCAGTCCGAAAATGCCACACAGCCCTCGGCAATCTTCTGGCCGCGGCATAGCTCCGGTACTAGCTCCAGTGGCTAGCTCTGTCGTGCCAAGTAACTCACCAAGCTGATGAGCAGATTGACTCCGATGAACAGAACGAGGATCGCGAGGTCGAACGCAACCGCACCGATCCGAAGCGGCGGTATCACCTTGCGGAGCGCTTTCAAGGGTGGATCGGTGACCGTGTAGATGACCTCGAAGAGCAGCAGTACGAAGCCAGTCGGGCGAAAGTCGCGCGCGAAAGCCTGCAGCAGCTCCATCACGACGCGCGCGACGAGCGCCAGAAGGAAGAGCCACAGAACTGCGAGAAGTACCTGGTAGACGATCGCCATTGAAAAGTGTGTCAGCTCTGGTTGAAGAACCCGCCTTGGGTGATCCGCTCACGTTCTTCGGCAGTCACCACCACGTTGGCCGGAGACAGCAGAAAGACCTTCTGTGTCACCCTCTCAATCGTCCCATGCAGTCCAAAGGTCAGCCCAGCAGCGAAGTCGACAATGCGCTTGGCGTCACCGTCGTCCATCTCTGAAAGATTCATGATGACCGGCGTCCCGTCGCGGAACTGCTCACCAATCGCTCGAGCATCGTTGTAGCTGCGCGGGTGCAGCGTGGTGATGCGTGAAGCACCTGCGACTGATGCGGCCGGTCGGGGAGCGGCCGGCGCTGAAGGCGAGCCGGTCGGACGCGTCACTGGCTCGTCGTCTCTCACCGCACGCAACGATCTGGTGCGCTCGTCGTACCCGCGCTCATATTGTTCGGGGCGGTCGACGACGTCGTACTCGTCGTACTGGTCGTACTGGTCCTCGTTCTCGACCAGCCCGAGATAGACCGCCATCTTGCGCATCGCGCCGGCCATTGGTGAGTCCCCTTTGCTCCGTGACACGAGCCCGTGGTCTGGCCACGGGTCGTCGCGGCCACGCTACCTGACTGGAGGGCGGTACCCGAGGATCGCGCTCCCAAGCCGTACGTGTGTCGCGCCGTGCCGGACCGCCGCCTCGAGGTCGGCGCTCATGCCCGCGGAAACGACCCCGGCCTCAGGATGCTCTGCCCGTAGTCGCACCGCCACCACCTCGAGACGGGCAAAGGCGGCATCGGGGTCTCCTGGAAGCGGGGCAACCGCCATCACGCCTCGAAGCTGGAGCCCTGGGGCGGCCTCGATCTGCTCGGCAAGCGCCGGCACGTCGGACGGGGCGGCACCCCCGCGTCCGGGCTCGTCGTCGAGTGAAACCTGGATCAGGCAGTCCAAGCCTCGACCCGCCTCTACTGCCGAGCGGTTCAACGCCTCGATGACCCTCGGTCGGTCGACCGACTCCACAACGGAGGCGTAACGCGCCACAGACTTTGTCTTGTTGCTCTGCAGCTGTCCGATGAAGTGCCAGACGAGGTCTCGGAGGTGCAGCTCTTGCGCCTTCGGCGCCGCCTCTTGATCTCGGTTCTCACCGACGTGACGAACTCCGAGGTCAGCGAGGACCGCGACCTCTTCGGCGGGGAACGTCTTGGTGACGACGACCAGGCCGACCGAGCCATGAGCGCGACCCGCTGCTGCCTCTGCTTCATGAATCCGCTCGCGTGCCGCCGTGAGGCCGGCGGCGATCTGCTGCCGCCGAGTGTCGGGTACCTCGGTCACTTCAGGAAGTCGGGGACATCCAGGTCATCGTCGGAGGAGTCCTCGAAGACGATGGTCCGCGGCGCCTTCCGTTCCGGCAGTTCGATGTACTGGTCCTCATCTTGACCGCTTTGCGCCTGCTCCTTTTCGGCGGCCACCTCGGCGTCAGGCGTCGAGCTGATCGGCTCAGGGATGGGCACCTCGTCAACTGCTCGCGTTGCCGAACGCACCTTGCCTGTTTGACCACCGTCGAATCCGGCCGCGATGACCGTGACCCGAACCTCGTCACCGAGCGCATCGTCAATGACCGCGCCAAAGATGATGTTCGCCTCTGGGTGTGCCGACTCCGCGACCATCCGGGCGGCTTCATTGATCTCGAACAGACCGAGGTCAGAACCACCCGACACGGAGAGCAGGACGCCACGCGCGCCGTCAATGGACGCCTCGAGCAACGGGCTCGAGATGGCGGTCTCGGCGGCAGCGATCGCACGATCGTCACCGCGGGCGTTACCGATGCCCATGAGCGCCGTTCCCGCACCCTGCATGACCGACTTCACGTCGGCGAAGTCCAGATTGATCAGACCGGGAGTGGTGATGAGGTCGGTGATTCCTTGAACACCCGACATCAGGACGTGGTCTGCAGACTTGAAGGCATCGAGCACGCTGACGGCACGATCACTGATCGACAGCAAGCGGTCGTTGGGAATCACGATCAGCGTGTCGACTTCATCGCGCAGCTCTTCGATTCCGGTCTCGGCCTGCAACGCACGCCGACGACCTTCGAAGCCGAAGGGTCGCGTCACCACGCCGATCGTCAGCGCACCGAGAGCGCGCGCGACATTGGCTACAACTGGAGCGCCGCCTGTGCCCGTGCCACCACCTTCACCGGCGGTCACGAACACCATGTCGGCGCCTCTGAGCACCTCTTCGATCTCACCGCGGTGGTCTTCTGACGCTTTGCGCCCGACCTCGGGGTCAGCCCCGGCGCCGAGCCCGCGAGTCAGCTCACGACCGATGTCGAGCTTGACGTCGGCATCGCTCATCAACAGAGCTTGGGCGTCGGTGTTGATCGCGATGAACTCGACGCCTTTGAGCCCTACCTCGATCATGCGGTTGATGGCGTTGACGCCACCTCCGCCGATGCCTACTACTTTGATGACCGCCAAGTAGTTCTGCGGAGCCGCCATGTTCGCCAGATGCCTTTCTCAGTCACCGTCACAGGGAAGCGCTCCCAAAGGAAGCAACTCTCACCCTCTAGTAGACGTATAACGTTATGTCAACTTGAGGGCTGCGGAGCAACGTAAGGGAACGACCCATCGACGTCAACTTGCCGCGGCGTGTCATCCAAACAATGTCGCCGTGTTGCTCAGTTCAAGGCGGGTGCATTCGGTGCGCTGACATCGACGTCGGTGAACTGCGTTCCCCATCCCGGACGCTTCATCAGCAAGGCAACTACGCGCGCCTTCGTCGTGCTCGATTCGCTGCTTCCCCAGCGCACGACGACTCCGTCGTCAGTCGTGACCACGACCATGTCATCGCTTGCGGTGGCCACTTCGGCGACCGACTTCTGCAGCTTGCGTGGCAGCATCGTCGCCACCTCGAAAGCGTGCACGCTGGCAGCATCCAGGCGCGACTCGTAAGGGTCTCCGATGGCACCCACCGCAGCATCCGGAAGGCGCGGCAAGTCAGTGGGCGCCTTCGCCTCTTCGCTGTAGACCGACCCGTCGGAGCCGACCAGTCCGAACCCGTCGTCGAGGGCGACGTAGCCAACTGGCCGCCGTTCTCGCACCACGATCTTGAGCCCGTTCGGCCAGTCTCGCGTCACCTTGGCTGAGGCGACTGCGTCCAGCGATTCGACGCGGTTCGCGATCTCGTCGAGCGGCGCTGTGAGCATCCGCGTCCCGTCGGGGACGGACGCGGCGGCCACGACGGCGTCCGATGTCACTTGGTCGTTACCGGCCACGGCGATGTTCTCGACGGAGAACAGTGGCGCATAGCGCAGGACCGCAGCAAAGGTGGCGAGCACGAGAACACCGAAGAGCACCCACGCCCAAGGGCGGCGAATCCACTGACGGTAACCGGGTCGGGAGGCCGTCACCTCGCTCTCACCCCGTCGAGCAGCTCGATGATCTCGGGCCCAAGGGTCGTCACGATGCCGTCGCCCAGCGTCAGGATCAGGTCACCTGGCTGGGCGCGGTCGACGAGCCACGTCGGTACCGCAGAAAACGAAGGCTCAAACGCCACGTGCTGGCGCGGCAACGGAACCGCATCAGCGACCAAGGCTCCCGTCGCTCCGGGTATGGGTTCCTCGTTCGATCCGTAGACCTCCATGACCACCACGTCGTCGGCCAGCCCCAGTGCCTGCCCCAGCTCACGGTGGAACCGCAGAGTTCGCGTGTATCGCAACGGCTGGAAGGCCACGATCAACCGGCCTTTGCCCACGA
>JBJMHG010000071.1:0-12332 GCA_045807485.1 Actinomycetes bacterium | reverse complement strand
CGACCCAGGGAGCAGTGGGGCCCTTTCGTACCTCGAAGCGGCTCGCGAAATCGCTCACCGGGCAGGCACGAGCGGAGGCGGTGCCCCATGACCGACAAGAAGCGCGGACTGGGCCGGGGACTCGGTGCTCTCATCCCCAGCGCCCCTGGCAACGCCAGCGGCTCGACGGTGGTGGCCGACGCCCTGCTGACGCCCTCACGGCCAGAGCTCGAGGTGGTACGCCCGGACAGCGGGGCTGGCGACGTGCCGGCTCGCTTCGCCGACCTGCCGATCGAGCTGATCTCCCCGAACCCGAGGCAACCTCGCCAGGTCTTCGAAGAAGAGTCGCTGGCTGAGCTGGTCTTCTCACTTAAAGAGATCGGCCTTTTGCAGCCGGTGGTGGTCCGCCCAGGTAAGGGCCGACGATTTGAGCTCGTGGCCGGCGAGCGCCGCTGGCGGGCGGCGCAACAAGCAGGCTTCACGACCATTCCGGCGATCATCCGCGAAACCGCCGACGAGGTCTTGCTGCGTGATGCGCTGCTGGAGAACCTGCACCGGGTGCAGCTGAACCCGTTGGAAGAGGCGGCCGCGTACGAGCAGATGCTCAGCGACTTCGGCTGCACCCAGGAAGAGCTCGCCTCGAGGATCGGTCGCTCGCGGCCGCAAGTCTCGAACACGCTGCGGTTGCTCCGCCTGCCACCCACCGTTCAGCGTCGGGTCGCCGCGGGGGTGCTCTCCGCCGGACATGCCAGGGCATTGCTGGGCCTGGACGACTCCGAAGCCCAAGAGCGACTAGCGTCACGGATTGTCTCCGAGGGTCTGTCGGTTCGGACGGTCGAGGAGCTGGTGGCGCTTGGTGAGACCGGTGAGGACAAACCCACCCGAAAGCGTACAAAACGGGCACAAGGTCCGGCTCTCGCTGACTTGGCGTCGGCCCTGTCCGATGACCTAGAGACTCGCGTCACGGTCGATCTGGGCCGGTCCAAGGGAAAGATCACGATCACGTTTGCGTCTGTGGACGACCTGGAACGGATCGTGCGGCAGATTGCTCCGACCGCGGCTGGCGCTCTTCGTGGTGAGGCTCCGGTAGAGCCTTGATCGGTCGGCTCGCGTGGGCAGTTCTGAGTGCGTTCGTCCTCGGAGCCCTGATCGCCTTTGCCATATCACTGGTTCGACGGCCAGCAGGAGCGGACCCCTCCGGCTATGTCGCTCCGAATGCGAGCGAGGGCCCCCACGTCGAGGGATGAATCCCGAACCGCGACCGGCCAGTCTCGGTGGTTCGCGCCAGGGCGGGTGAACGTCATCGGTGACCACACCGACTACCAAGCCGGCTGGGTGCTGCCATTTGCAGTCGCCGAGAGTGCCACTGTCAACGTCGAGGTCAACGACACGTCAAGGGTCGAGGTCACCTCGACGGAGTTCGGCACCGCCCCTTCATGTGCAATGGAGGAACTTGGCCGGGGTCCAAGGGGGTGGTCGGCGTACATCGACGGCGCGTTGGTCATCACCCAAGACCTCGGCATCAAGGTCGGTGGTGCGCGGATCAGCGTCGAGAGTGACCTTCCCTCAGGGGCCGGAGTCGCGTCGTCTGCGGCAGTCACCTGCGCCACCATCGCCGCTGTCATGCAAGCGTCGGGCCAGACGGTGGAGCCGACCGATGTCGCAGTGTTGGCACAACGGGTCGAGAACGAGTACCTAGGTGCGGGTGTCGGGTATATGGACCCAGCCGCCTCGATGTTCGGACGCTCCGGCTACGCCCTGCTGATCGACACCCGATCGCGCACCATCGAACCGGTGAGGTGTGCGCTCGACGAAGGCGAAGTGCGGTTGCTTCTGATCGACTCAGGCGTGCCGCATGCGACGAGTGGCGCAGAGTACGCCGTCAGGGTGGCGCAATGCCGAGAGGCTGCTTCGTTGCTCGGTGTCGACGCACTTCGTGACATCAGCAATCCTGACCTGCTCACGACGCTAGGCGATCCGGTGTTGCGCGCCCGCGCGCGACACGTGGTGACTGAGAACGCGCGCGTGCTCGCCGTCGCCGACCTGCTTCGCGCCGGACGCGTCCGCGATATCGGTACGTACTTGACCGCTTCACATGCGTCGTTGCGGGACGACTTCGACGTCAGCACGCCGGCCCTCGAGCTGATTGTGAACACCGCAATGGACGCCGGTGCGCTGGGAGCGCGTGTGACGGGTGCTGGTTTCGGCGGCGCTGCATTGGTGCTCGTCGACAACAGGCTGACTGAGTCCGTACGTGCGGCCTTGTCAGAGGCGTTCGAACGTCACGGTTGGCAGCCGGGAAAGATCCGCGAAGTCCGGCCTTCAGCTGGCGCCAGACCACTTGCTGACTAGCGGGCGCTGGCCTAACTACTGCACAGGCGTCGGAACGCGAACGACATTGGGACGTAGGTCGGTGGTGGGCTGGTAGAGCTGCTGCAGAGCGACCAGGACCGACTCGGCGATCGTGTCTCGCAGGATCGGATCGGCCAACCGCGCTGCATCGCCGGCGTGCGTGAGGTAGCCAACATCGATGCGAACGGCGGGCATTCGGGTTCGCTGCAGGATGTCCCACGTCTTTGCGTCGCTGCGGCCGTCGAGCAGATCGGTTCGCCCGACGATCTCGCGTTGCACCAGCTCAGCAAACGCCTCACCGATCACCGAGTGCACGCCCTCGTCGTCGCTCGCGCTGGTGCCGTAGTAATACGTGGCGACGCCCTGTGCGTGCTCGCTGTTGTGACCGTCGGTGTGAAGTGAGATGACCAGATCGGCCTCAACCTCATTGGCGAACGCGGCACGCTCAGGTTCTGAAGGGCACAGCGCGTCGGCATGTGTGCCGCGGGTCAGGAATGCGGTGACACCCATCACCCCGAGGCGTCCCTCGATTCGTGATGCCAGGTCGGCCACCACCTCCGACTCGATGAGTCCGTTGGCGCAGACGCCGTTGTCGGCACCGCCATGACCTGGGTCGATCACAATCACTTTGCCGGCCAGCCCTGGGCCGCGGTGGTGCAGCCGCTCGGCCTCGCGATATCGATGCGGTTCGCCGCCGACGACGGTGCGCGAAAGTCGGTCGAGTGCTCGGAACGTGACCGGACCACAGAGACCGTCAGATGGAAGGCCGAGGTTGCGCTGCAGTTCTTTCAAGCCGCGTTCGGTGTCTGCCCCGAAGATGCCGTCGATGCGACCGGGGTCGAAGCCGAGGTCGTGCAACCGCTTCTGCAAGGCAGCGACGTCGTCACCGTTTTGCATATGGCGTGCGCCGTAACGCAAGACTCGATCACCGAGCGCCCACCGTGCGCCCTCAAGTCGCCGCCAGGTCGACGCCCCCACCACACCGTCGGCAATCAAGCCGCGTTGTTGCTGGAATGCGCGAACCGCCGCGTCGACGGACTCGTCGAACGGCGCGTCCCACTGGTCGCCCCGGCGTTCGGTTGGCTCGCTCGGCAGCAGGCCGAGGAGTGCGAGGTGGTCACGGACCTGTGCGACTCCTGGTCCGTGGTCGCCGAGGCGGTACGACGTAGACGTCACAGCACCTCCGCGGGGTTGGGTCGCTGACGCAGCGCTGGTTCCTCTTCACCGAGGGTAACCCGGGTGAAGCGGCGACCCTAGCGCCTGGCCCGCTGGCTTGGCGAGCGCGTCGACCCTGGCACTGTGCCGAACGGGTGGTGCGTAATAGGCGACCGGACGAGCGACCCGACGAGCTACGTCGTCGCAGGTCAGCGAGTTAGCCGAAGTGGATTACAGGAAGTCGGCCAGATCGGACAGCAGCGACTGCTTGGGCTTGGCGCCGATGATCATCTTGACGACTTCGCCTCCCTGGTAGATCGCCATCGTGGGGATCGAGGTCACGCCGGCCATGGCGGCAGCCTTCGGGTTCTCGTCCACGTTGAGCTTGGCGATCGTGAGCTTGTCGGCGTGCTCGGTCGCGATCTCTTCGAGAATCGGCGCCACCATGCGGCAAGGACCGCACCACTCAGCCCAGTAGTCGACCAGCACCGGCTTGGTGCTCTTGATGACGTCGGCGTCGAAGCTGTCGTCGGTGACGATGATCGTGCTCTGGCCCATGGTTCTCCTTGTGGCCTTTGATTGGCCTGGTCAGCGCCCGGAGGCGGTGCGTCGTGCTGATGTTCGGTGGTCGGTCAGGCAGTGGCTCCGGCAAGAGCTCGTTTTTCGGCATCTTCCAGCGAAGCGAGGTGCCGCTCGGCGTCAAGCGCGGCGGCACATCCGGTGCCTGCAGCGGTGACGGCTTGACGGTACGAATGGTCGACCAAGTCTCCACAGGCGAACACGCCCGGGAGGTTGGTGAGTGTGGTGCGCCCTTGCACGAGCACGTACCCGTCGCTGTCGACGTCGACCTGCCCCTTGACGAGCTCGCTGCGCGGATCATGCCCGATAGCTACGAACATGCCGGTGATGTCGAGGTCGCGCTGCTCGCCAGTTGCTCGGTCGCGGAGCCGAAGACCCGACACCTTCTGGTCACCGAGCACGTCGGTCACCTCGCTGTTCCAGGCGAACATGATCTTGTCGTTGGCGAATGCCCGATCGGCCATGATCTTGGACGCCCGTAGCTCGTCGCGGCGGTGCACGACCGTCACGGAGTCGGCGAACTTGGTGAGGAACGTAGCCTCTTCGATGGCGGAGTCACCGCCACCGATGACAGCGATGTTCTGTCCCTTGAAGAAGAAGCCGTCGCAGGTGGCGCACCAAGAGACTCCGCGTCCAGACAGTCGCTTCTCGTTCTCCAGGCCCAGCTCGCGATAGCCGGACCCCATGGCAAGGATCACCGTTTTGGCCTGATGAGTTGCGCCTGACCCGACCGTCACCTGCTTGATGTCACCGGTGAGCTCCACTGAGACGACGTCGTCGGTGACGATGTCGGCCCCGAAGCGAAGCGCCTGGTTGCGCATCTGCTCCATGAGAGCCGGGCCCATGATGCCGTCTTGGAACCCGGGGTAGTTCTCGACCTCTGTCGTGGTCATGAGAGCACCACCTGCGGTCACTGAGCCCTCGAACATCAGGGGCTTGAGGTTGGCGCGTGCGGTGTAGATCGCGGCCGTGAACCCAGCGGGACCAGACCCGATGATGATGACGTCGCGGATCTCGCTCACCGCGGGCACTCCTCGTGTTGGGTTGTCTCGTGTGGCTCGTGCTGTCGACGGACCATTTGCTGGTCAGCGCCTGTTCAGCACCTGGTCAGCGGGGTTACACCGTCCAACGAAGTCTAGGGGCCAGATCATTCCCGATCGCCCTAGGGCCAGACGGTTTCTAACGGCGCACCGGGGCGTAGTAGTACAGCGGATCCTG
The DNA here is from genome assembly GCA_045807485.1 of Actinomycetes bacterium. Taxonomy (GTDB): domain Bacteria; phylum Actinomycetota; class Actinomycetes; order JAHEKZ01; family JAHEKZ01; genus JAHEKZ01. The sequence continues at coordinate 7,049 of JBJMHG010000071.1, read as the reverse complement.
GCCGCTGGCGGTGTTGCAGGCCGGGTCGATGACCCAGACCTGCGCCAGCGTCGGATCTTCGAGCGGCAGCACGATCACAGCAGCGGGTTTGCCCTGCCAGAGCCCGATGTCGACCGCCAGCGGAGCAACACCGGTCACGTCGAGATAGCTGGCCAGGCACGCCTGCGCTGCGGCTGGGCTGGTGGCCATGGGGCCAGCGGTTCGCAGAAGCTCTCTGGCGCTCGACGAGAGTTGGCTGGACGCGGGAGTTTGACCTGTTGGAGTCGGCGTGGCCGGCGCATCGCCGCTCGGCGAAGCGCTCGGGCTCGAGGTGGCAGTGTCTGCCGTGCTACCCAAAACCGACTGGGCAGAGCTGTCAAACATTTTCTGGCGCGCGGTCACCAGCTGACTCACTTGCTGGTCGAGGTCTTCTTGCTTGTACTGCGTTCCCGATCGGGTGGCCTGGAAGTCAGCAGTGGTCGGAGTGCGAGCCTCCTCTGAGGCGCTGGTCGCACCTGAGTCGCTGGCGGTGTTGCTGGCGCTGTCCATGAAGAACGTGGGGATGACGATCGCGCCGAGCAGAGCAATGCCCGCGGCGCCGGCCACCAATCCAATACCAGGACGCCAAAGCTTGCGCCTGCCTCCGACATCCATGGGCACCACGGTCGCCGAGCCCTCGAGGGTCGTCACCGGCTCGGCCGCCAGTGCATCAGAGACCCGGTTCCACACCTCGTCTGGCATCGGCTCGGCGGGGTGATCGGCCAAGCCGCCGAGCGCGTCGGTCAGCGCGGCGAGGTCGTCGTGCAGCTGCGCACAGGTAGCGCAGTGCTCGAGGTGGGTGGTGGCATGTTCAGCTGACTCGGCGTCCAACAGGCCGAGATCGAAGTCAGCCAGCGTCTCGGCCGTGAGGTGCCCAGCGTCCGGGTGCACCGGGTCGTGGTGCTGACTCATGGCTGGGCTCCGTGGGGATGTGGATCGGTCGACTGTGCTGCGGTAGGAGTAGTTCGGGATGCTGTTCCTGAACCGTCCTTGGGTGGGACGTCCGCGCCTGGGTCTTGGTTCCGCAGGTGTCCGAGAAGGGGAACGAGCTTGGCTCGGCCACGCGCGCAGCGACTCTTGACGGTGCCCGACGGGATACCCAAAAGGTCTGCTGTCTCGTCGACGGAGTACCCCTCGACGTCGACGAGCACGAGCGCTGCTCGTTGCTCGTCCGGAAGTGTGCGCAACGCTCGGTCGATCTCCCAAGCCAGCTCGCGACGGCCCAAAGGGTCGCTGGGCTCGATGGGGTGAGCGCTGTCGTGCTCAGGCAGGGGAACGGTCGGACGCGCCTTGGCTCGTCGCAGCCGATCGAGGCAGGCGTTGACCACGATTCGATGCAGCCAGGTCGTCACTTGAGCGTCACCGCGGAACGAGCCAGCCGACCGGTGGGCCGACAGCAGCGCGTCCTGCAGCGCGTCGGCGGCTTCATCCGGGTCACCGGTCGTGCGAAGTGCCACAGCCCAGAGCCGGTCGCGGTGTCGCCGAACGAGGGTCGCGAACGCAGCAGGATCACCGGCCACGTGCGCCGACAACAGGTCGGCGTCGGTGCGGAGATCGTCGGCGTTCACGGGCGAAGCGTATTCACTGGTGGCTATGACGACAGGGTCGCCTCGACGACGCCACCTTGAAATCCGCCCTCGGACGGAGGCAACGCCTTGAGCCAGATGATCACCTGGTCTGTGGTGATCGAGGGCGAGAAGCGCAGGGTGACCAGGTCACTGGCTCCAGGGAAGCCGCCCAGTCGCTGGTAGCCGGCCAGTGGGTCTTCGGAGTCGGGGGTGTCTGGCGGGGAACCACGCGGGTCGGTGGCGGTACGGGCAGCCCAGACCTGGACGTCGCTACCGCGGCCCAGCAGACGGAGCTCGATCCCACCCACCGACTGTTCTTTACCGAGGTCGAGCTGCAGGCCAACGCCCTCCTTGAGGCCCCCGAGATTGCGCGTTGCATAGGTGACGGTCGTCCAAGCCGTGGTCGGGTCACCGTCGATCGCCAGCCTGGCGTCGGCGTCGTTCTCGGTACCGTCGCCGGAGGGGTCGAATGCGACCGCCTTCTTCACCTTGATCGGCTTGGGCGCGACGTTCGTCGGGCTAGCCGTGGCCGATGGCGTCACGCCCTGGGTCGGTGAAGCGGCGCTCGGCTCTGGTCGTTCGGAGTTCTGCCAGAACTGCCAAGCGACCAGCACGGCGCCAGTCGAGAACAGTGCCAGTACCAGGATGAGCCCGAGCCAACGCCACACGGCTCCCGATGTCGTCGGCTCTGGGGCTGACGACGCCAGGTTGTCCGCGGGCGGAGCCGCCAGGGCGTCGCAGATGGCGCTCGGGCTGTCGAGCGGGTCATCAGCGTCGGGGTCGAGCACTCGCCACGCGATCTCGTCGAGGTCGGTCGGGACGCCCGCGCGAACCTGCCGTGGACGTGCGACGCGGTGTCCGACTACGGGCGCACCGGCGAGACCGGCGCAAGGATATCCCGGCCACTTCGCAGTGAGGGTGGCGTAGAGCAACGCACCAAGACGCCAGGCATCAACCGCCTCTGCATCGCCGTTGGCTTCGACCCCCTCCAGTGCGGCCCGGACGCCGATCCCGACGACAACGACTCCATGGTCGGTGAGCAGTACATCGTTGGGGTCGAGCACCAAGTGGTGAACGCCTTCGCGCGCTGCAGCGGCGAGTGCGTCCGCCACCGAGCGGACGACGTACCGCGCCTCGTCGACCGAAAGCGGCCCCATGGCGAGCTGTTCACTGAGTGGTGTGCCGGCGAGCCACCGCGTCACCACGAAGACCCGACCCTCGTGCTCTGCGGTGTCGATCACGCGCAGCAGGCCTTGGTGCTCAACGGACGCAGCCAGCTGGGCGGCATGACGAACGGCGTCCGCGTGAGGTTGACCGGCGTCCAGCAGCAGCACACCGACCGGTCGATCGAGCACCGAGTCGTGGCCGCGCCACAGGGTGCGCCCGCGTCCGCGTGCGACTTCTTCGAGCAGCTCGTAGCGACCGGCCAGACGTTCCACCGTCCCGAAACTACTCGGAGTGATCACAAACCTGGACGCACCGTGCCGATGATGCCCTCCGTGTAGACCGGTACCACCTTCACGACGTCGCCGGTGTGTGGCGCATGGACCATCTGTCCGTTGCCGATGTACATCGCGATGTGGTGGATGGTCGACTCGTCGTTCACGTTGTACGCGTAGACGATCAGGTCACCGGGTTGCATCTCGTCGTAGGGCACGGGCGTGCTGGCGCGGTACTGGTCGCTGGCCAGACGCGGCAAGACCAGTCCTGCTTGCAGGTAAGCCCACTGCACCAGGCCGCTGCAGTCGAACGTGTCGGGGCCTTCTGCGCCCCAGACGTAGGGCGACCCAAGGACGCTGAGTGCTGCGGCGACCGCGGGTCCGGCGTACGGCGTTGCCCCGGAAGGAGTGGGTCCCGTCCACGTCGTAATGGCCGACTGCTCCTGCGCCTGTTCCCGTTCGATCTGACGCATCGCGGCCGCCACGCGGGCATCTGCTTGTCGCACCAGGCTGCGTTGCTCAGAGACCAGTGCATCCGCTTCTGAAGAGAGAACGTCGATGCGGCCGAGCAGCCGGGCACGATCGTTTGCGGTCTTTGTGAGCCGGTGGTGCACCCGCGCCATCTCGTCGAGTTCCGAGGCAGCATCAGCGGCGTTCACGACGTCAGTGGTGAGGACGGCGTTCAGTGCCGCCACGTTGCTTGTCACGTCGGTGATGGCGTCGGCGTTCAACGCCTGCGAGTAGAGAGCTGGCGCACCGCCCGACTGCTCAATGGCCCGAACCCGGTGTGCCAAGTCGATGTTCGCTTGAGTGCTGTACCCCTGCAGCGTCTGAAGCTGCTCGTCAGCGGTGATGGCCGTGCTAGTAGCGTCAGCGAGCTGTTGACGAGCGTAGGCGAGACGTTCCTGCGTCCACTCCGCCTTCCCCTGCAAATGCTGAAGTCGTTCGCGCAGCGCGTCAGCTTGTTGTTCTAGCGAGTTGAGGTCTGGGGTGGCACGCGTTCCCAATTGCAGCGGCGGTGCCGAGGCGGCCGTCAATGGGCTCAATCCCACCAGGACGAGCGCAGCCCCGATCGCACCGAAGGCAAATGAGCTGAAGCGATGCCTCACGGCATTGAGCCACCCTCGACGATCGGCTCTTCATAGACCGTCGTCTTCACCTCGGCGAGTCCAGCTGTGGCGTCGAGGCGGTAGAGCAGCAGGGTAGGTGCGGTCTTCTTCAAGTCGAACGACACCGAGTCACTGGTGATCTCGAACGACTTCTTGACGAGAACCGCACCGTTCTCAGTCGCGTACGCATCAGCGGCCAGGTAGGCCTGGTAAGGGTCGTGATTGTTGGCGTAGGCGGTGAGGGCCTGGTCAGCTGCTGTTCGCCCGACGTCTTCCAGCGAGACATGGACGATGACGATCGAGAGCACCTCGAAGGTAACGACGCCCAAGACGGTGAGCGTGAGCGCTATTCGGCCCAGCCACCCGAAGACGATGCTTCCATCGTCGCGGCGGAGCCGAGAACACAGCGTCGTCATGGCGCAAGAATCGGCACAGAACTAGCCCGTCTTGAGGCGACCAAACGGGTGCTGCTGCAGGGATCACCTGTTCTTAGCCAAAAGTCCGAAGACATCACTCACTTCTGAGATGCGGAAGATCCGCACGCCCAAGAGGTAACCAGCTGCCCCAACCACCAGGCCAGACGCAACGATCACGACGCTGCTGGTCAGGTCGACGGCCCTGCCGACAAACGAAACCGCGACCGCCGAGCCGGCCAACATGCCGGCTGCCGCGATGAGGGACGCCAGGATCACGCGCACGTGAGTTCGCACGACCAGGTAACCCTCCAGACGTCCGAGCCTGCGGCGGAGCTGACGTGCCAGCGCAAACAAGCCAATCCAGTACGACAACGCGTAGGCCAAGCCCAGACCCGGGATGGCACGGTCGGCGGGAAGCCAGGCGACAGCCGTGACCGCGAGGACGATGTTCGCCCCGACCTGAATCATCGCGTTCAGAGCTGGAGTCCTCGTGTCCTCGAGCGCGTAGAAGCCCCGCATGAGGACGTAGTAAGCGCTGAAGGCGGGTAACCCGATCGCGAACATGCTGACGGTGAGCCCAAGCAGCCGAGCCGACTCCAGGGTCATCGAGCCGTAGTTGAAGAGGAGCACCGCGATTGGAACGCCGAGCACGATCAAGACGGCGGTAGCCGGAACCATGAGTGACCCCGACATCCTCAGCGTCCACGCGATCCGCTCTCGAACGATGTCAAGTCGACCCTCAGCTGCCCGCTGCGACAGCGAGGGCAACAGGGCGGTCACCAACGAGACTGTGATGACCGACTGCGGAAGCATGAAAATGACAAATGCCATCTGGTACACCGTCACACCAGCATCGGCGTTCGACGTGGCGTTGACGCCAGTCGACAGGCGGCTCACCACCAGCAGTCCGAGCTGGTTGACGAGTACAAGGACGATCGCCCAGCGCGCGAGCGTCCATGCCGTGCCCAGACCGGTGCCGCGAAGGTCAGCACGCAGCTTGAGGCGCACTCCACATCGCCGCAGCGATGGCCACAGGGCGGCAGTCTGAGCAACGACACCGAGTGTTGTGCCAAGACCCAGAATGGCGATCTCGCCATTCGAAACCGAGTCAGTGGTCGATCCGGTACCCACGACAACCAGGAATGCCACTGCGCTCGCGATGGTGACGATGTTGTTGAGCACCGGGGCGAACATCGGAGCACCGAACGTGCCTCTGGTGTTGAGCACCTGCGACACCAGTGCGAATGCACCGTAGAAGAAGATCTGCGGAAGCAACAACCGAGCGAACGTGGTGCTGACCTCGAGCTCTTGCTGGTTCCAGTCACTGGAGTAGAGCCGAACGAGCAGAGGAGCAGCGATCACCGCCACCACGGTGATGACGGCGAGTACCCCGATCACCGCGCTGAACAACCGCTGCGCGTACGCAATCCCCCCGTCTTCGTCGGTGTCCATGTGGCGTACCAGCTGCGGGATGAACACCGCGTTGATCGCACCGCCGACCAGCAAGATGTAGACGATCGTTGGCAGCGTGTTCGCCACGGAGTACGTGTCAGCGAGCACGCCGCTGCCTAGAGCCGCGACCAACGCAGTGTTCTTGAGTTGGCCTGTGACGCGTGAGGTGATGGTGCCGGCCGCCATCACCGAGCTCGACCTGAGCATGAAGCGGTTGTCGGACGGCAGCATGCTCATGAGCGGTCGCGACGTGCGTTGCGAATCCGTCGGACGATTCTGGTTCCGGCGGCGATGATGAGCAGCGCGACGGCAGCTCCGAAAACCAGCAGAGTGATACGTCCGAAGCCGCGCACATCGACGGCTATCGTCACGGGGTCGTCGTAGGCAGCTCCGCCTGGCGTGTGAAGCTGAGCATCGAAAGCCAGCCGGCCACTCGTCACGGCGTCGAGCTCGACCGCACGGCTCACCGAACCTTGCGGTGGGATGCGAATGGCCTGGTCGGGACCGTTCACTCGAAGGCGCAGCGGGTCGGTGGAGTTGACGTCGAGCCGCACGACGACTTGTTGGTCGAGCTGATTCTGAATGGAGAGAGGGAACGAGCCACGGTCGTCAGACAAAGTGCCACCTTGAGAGACGATCCGCACCTTGCCGCGAAGGGTCTTCAGCTGGTCGACGGTCTGCTGCTGTGATTCCTCTGCAGCCACCCGATCGCTGCGCCACGCGGTACTCATCGAGGTGAAGAGGTCATCTTCGATCGGCGGTGTGAGTAGGCCCGGCCTGGTCAAGATTGCCGCTAGTCGACGGTTGTCGGTGAGCGACGACTGCGCTGCGAGCACCATGTTGGCCGGCAGTTGACGCGCCGCGGCGTCCTCCGGGATCGACGGTGCAGCACGCTCGACCTCCGGCGGACTGGGCTTGATCGCCTGGTCGAGCGTCACTGGGTTGAGCCAGTTCGCGTGACGGACCGCGTTGACCAGTTCGTCCGCCCACAAGGGTGAGGGATCCCAACGACGCGGAGGAGCCACCACCAGTAGGCGCTCTGCATAG
>JBJMHG010000070.1:0-10230 GCA_045807485.1 Actinomycetes bacterium | reverse complement strand
CGACCAACGGAAGAGGAAATCGGCGATGTTCAGGACTAGGAGACAACCGGCCCCGCCAGTGAAGACCGGCCTAACGAGCAAGGTGAAAACGTTGTTCGGGACCAAAAGACAACCGGCGCCGCCAGTGAAGACCGGCCTGATGAGCAAGGTGAAGACCTTGTTCAGCAGCCGGAAGGAGATGACGAAGACCTCGCCGAAGGCGAAGAAGCCCGGCAGGAGGAAATGACGCAGATCCGCGACCACTGGAGCGGCATCAACTGACACCGGAAAACCTTGGGCAAGGTCTACCAGAGCACCTGGAACCGTAACCGAGACATACAAAAGGCGAAACAATGACCGAAGAACCGGCCCCGACGCCGGAGGGCAAGTCCACCGATGCCAAATTGGCGGCGGCCGTGATCAGCGGCTACGTACTGGGCCGGACCAAGAAGGCCGGCACCGCGCTCGCCCTGGCCTCCTGGCTGAGCGGCAACCAGGCCGGCCCCCAGGCGATGAGCATGGCGCGGAAGGGCCTCACCCAGGTGGCGCAGTCCGAGCAGGTCGCGTAGATCATGAAGCAGGTCCGTGGCCCGCTGATGGATGCCGCGCAAAAGGCCGCTACACAGGCCGTGCTCAACCGGGTGAGCGCCATATCCAACGGGCTGACCGCTCGCACGCAGGCGCTCAACGAGGTCGGCGGGACCACCGTCCAGGGCACCGCCGAGACGGTCAAGGGCACCGCCGAGACGGTGAGCGACACGACCAAGAGGCTGGAGGTGGCGTCAAGGGCGCGCGGTCGGGAAGTTGACCGGTAGGAAGAAGGGCGGGGCCGAGGAGGAAAAGCCAGCAGAGGAGTTCGACGAGGGCGAGGAAGAGGAGCAGGGCGAGGAACCTCGACCGACAAAGGAGCAAGGCCGACAGCCTCATAAGAAAGGCCGACAGTCTCATAAGAATCAGTGATGGATCGATATGTGGCGTCAAACCCCGGTCCGCCGATTCTCATTAACGCCAAAGGCCTTGGCGCACGGCCCGGTGCGGCCGTGCTGCTGGCCAAGATCATCGTCCAGCCATATGAGGCAGATCGACTCCCCGAGCCATTGTTCGCAGCGCGGTCAAGAATCGGCAGACCCTCAAAGACAGCGTCAAGCGTCCGCGGACGAGGACCAGGGACGTCCACGCTGATTACGGACCCTTGACGCGAACACCTCTCAGCGCCCAGCCGCTTCAGGCCAACACCGCCGCCCAGGCGCCCTGCCAACAGGTCCCAGGTCGGTGAGCAGCACCGGCCCGCCGTGCGCGGCCGCCAGGGGGCGCAGCGGTTGATCGGTGTGTGGTCGACATGATCGCCTCCACGTATCTGCACCTCCCCGGTGTGCAGCCCCATCCGCACTGGAAGTGTGGCACCCTCAGGCCACACCTCGGCGGTCAGCCCAAGCCGCCAGCCGCCAGCCGCCTCCACCACGGCAACAGCGCTGGCAAACACGGCAAAAAACTGTCGCCCTTCCCCGGAGGTGACCACGACCCCCCGTGCCCCCCGATCACCTCGGTCATCTGCCTGTGCTGCTCCAGCGCCCCTAGGTGAGCCTATGCCGCTCGGTGAGCCCGTCGAGGTAATAGGGGAGCGGGCTGGCAAGCACGCGAACCGCCATCTCGACTTGGCAGATGTCGTCGGTCAGGTGAGGCCAAGTGAGCTTGCGAGGTGGCCGCCGCCGGCCGCCATCACATGCTCTTTCACGGGCCACACGGCGTCGGAAAGACGATGCTGGCCGAGCGAGTTCCAGGCTTGCTTCCTGATCTTGATGTTCACGTCTCGCTTGAGGTTTCGGCGGTCCACTCGCTTGCTGGATTCAATCTCGCAGACGAGTTGATCACCAGACCGCCTTACAGCGATCCGCATCATTGGGCATCGGTTGCCAGCATTGTCGGTGGCGGTGAGGCGAATAGCCTGGCCGGACGCCATCTCATGTGCACATGCCACCGTGCGCCAATGTTCTATGAGAGCACCTTCTCGCCGTCAAAGGACGCATGCACGCCAGAGCCAATTAAGTAGACGGGTCACCTAAGGCTCATATGCACCTAGTGAGGCGCCGGTGGTGCCTTTCACTACACGACCGGCGCCTAACTCCGGGATGGGCATTGCTGTCATCTTCGAGCGCCACACCCGAGACGAGCGCAGCGGCGGAGTTCTAAGCCTTCACAATGAGGTGATACGTGACGTCAATGCTGGTTGCCCCCGCGCTGGATCCATGGAACTCAATGAGATGCTCGCCTGGGGTAAGTGGTGCCAACAACAGGTAAATACCACCTGCCACCGCAGGTGTGTATGTGTCTGGGGGCGCACCGAAGTAGTTGTTGGGCGGAAGGATGAGACTGAAGATCGGCGACGTGTTCGGATCGACAAAGTAGTTCGACAGGTTCTGCACAGCAGTCCCATCGATTTCGGCGGTACCGCTCGCATTTTTCAGAGAGTCTGAGGCGCACTGGCGCTGGATGGCGGGGTCTTTATCAGTCCCAGGGTCCGCAGCGCAGAGCGAGTTGACGATCGGGAAGAACAGCGCCCGACCGGCCGGAACCGTACAACTTCGCGTCACCGACCCGGTACCGGCGGTTCCGGCAAGAAACCAAACCCGGCCCGATTGCCCTTCAGCGCAGAACGCGCCTGTCGTGTCGGTGACCGGATTTCGATCAGCGGGGACCGAGGCGGCCCACTGCCACCACCTGTTGTTCCACTCCGCGTACGTTGCGCCGAACGCGGCCGAATTCGGCGGCAGCACCCCTGGGTTCTTGTTGCTCGCCGACGCTGATTGCGCAGGGAGCAGCGCAATCGTGCTTAAGGCAAGAACCCCTGCAGCAACTACCACCCGTCTCCAATACAGCCTGAGATTCCCCATTCAGCCTTTCCCTTCGTTTCGCGTCGCCATCCGGCATGGCGTCGCATGCCGCTGGAAAGTATGGCGTCACAGCAGCCGCCGCGTCGGCCAATCCGCTGATGAGATTGAAGGTGTCGCTGCAATGTAGGCACACACGCACGTAGGCCGTTTCAACGACGAGGTTGTCGGCCAAACTGCTGGCCGGTCACCTGCTCAGTACTAGCAGCGCGACGTGACCCCTTACGCGTACGCGGGCGCTGAAGCCCATTAGAGAGGCGTCGGGGGTAAGCCTTCGGGGGTGCCGAGCAACCCAGGATTGCACAGTGGCACGCCGCCAGAACTTCGTAGAGCCAACCACAGCATCCGCCGGGGGGAAATCTGCCAACGGTTGCAGCGCCGCAACCCCGCACCGCGCTCGGCGTCGAGCTATTGCTGCTGGCCGTCATGTGCAATGAGAGCGAATCGCGCACCTCAGCTGCGACATCAGTGTAAGTTCCCGCCCATGACTGCTCGGGGGCGCTCCGTGACGCGTCTGGTGACCATGCTCATCGCTTTGGCCGGGTTCGTGACGGTTAGCGCGCTACCGGCTGCGGCCGACAATTCCGACCCCGTCCCATACGTGGCGCTTGGCGACTCTTATGCCGCTGGACACGGCGGGGGCGATTACCTCAATAATTGCCTGGAGAGCCCGAATGGCTACCCATAGCTGCTCGACTCCAAGAGGGGGATCGATCTCCGCGCCAACGACGCCTGCACTGGAGCAAAGACCTCTGACGTGGCCGGCAAGCAGCTGGCGGCGCTGAGCGGAGACACAGGGCTGGTGACTCTGACCGTCGGCGCCGCCAACTTGAATCTCTCCGGAATTCTAGACGCGTGCACTGCCGACCCCTCGAACCCAACAAATTGCCTGACTCTCATCGCACAGGCACGTGCCCAGTTGTCGGTTTCTTGCGGAGGCGTGAGTGACGACGGGCTCCTGAGCGGTCTCACGGGCCTTTACAAACAGGTGGCAGATAGGGCGCCCAACGCGCTCATCGTAGTCACTGGCTATCCGAATCTGTTTGAGCCACCTGCTGAAGGCGATCCGAACGCGGCCATCATTAACGCAGTGAACAGCGCATCGGCCGCCTTGAATTGCACCATCGAGCAAGCGGTCGCCAATGCCAAGGCTGCCGGTATAGACATCGTGTACGTCAACGTCACCGAAGAATTCACCGGACACGGTATTGGCAGCAAGAAGCCTTTCATTAACTCCGAGGGAGTAGGCGCCTACCACCCGAATGCCGCTGGCTACCGCGCATATGCCAAGGTCATCTTCGCCGCAATACGGACCGCCTGGTCGGACGACACCGCGCAGGTGGCCTAACACTCGCTTAGGCTGGCGTGTACTCAGCGCATCCCGGTCCACACCCGGACCCGATTGGTGAATCCGCTCGATATGCCCCTCACGCGCGCGAAGTCCAGCATGCTGGAGTTGGCGGTTGAGTCGTACCGGCATGATCACCGCAAATCTTGCAGTGCTCCTGCTAAAACGATCAATCGGGTGTAGTGCTGAAAACATAAGCGCCCCCGGCGAGCGCTGTAACGCTGGCCGAGGGCTAACGAACCACCTGCCGTAACAGGAGGCCCGCTAAATGAGCAAATTAGTGCTGTCCGAAGGACACGTCAGCCCCGACTCACCGATCTCGGTGCAGTTGATCAAGAATCATCACCCCGAACCCCGACCGATCGTCGTGATCACATGGCCCAGCCATGTCACGCAGTGCAGCCCAGCGAAGCTAGGCGAGGTGATCAGCACTGCTTGCCGCATCCTCAGCAATGCCAGCACTGAGCTAACCCGCATCCATTAGAACCTTGTAGACCTCAGCGTGGTGCGTTGATCTAGGGTGTCCTCGTCTGGGATAAGCCTCGTGGCTGGCCGGAGAGCGCGACGTGGTTCTATGACGGGCTGCGTAATACCGCCAGTGCGTCGCTGGGCGGCCAGCGCTGATTTGCCGCAAAATCCTCCGGGTGGACAAGATCCTGAGTGACAGTGCCATGGCTACCGATGACATCCGAATTCTCATCAGCTACGCGCTGTGGAGTCAGTGGGGTCAGATCGCTGTCGAGCAGGAAGGCACCGCCCGGGCGGTCCGCGCTGAATTGGTCGCACAGCATCGGCATGGCCAGGAGCCTGCGCCGGCGATGCTGACCGAGCTACTGGCGTCGATGGTCGCTATCTCAGCCGCCGCGCATGCCCTCGATGCCCTCTACGGACAGCTCGTCACGCCCGCCATCAAGAAGGATGGTCCCAAGGACGACAAGGGCCGCGAGGCGCATATCCGGGAGTGCTTGAAGCGGCGATTCGACACAGGCAAGCGCGACCGGGAATGGGTGAGCCGATTTCAGCGACTGTTCGATCTACGTGACGCCGCGGTCCACGCGGAAGTGAAGTCGCTGCCCGCCGTACCGCATCCATCCGGAGTCAGCAACGCCGGTCAGGTCAACGCGGACTATAGCGCCGAGGAGGCTGTCAAGGCAGTGGACCTGATGCTCGACGTGCTCAATACCTGCGTGCAGAACCCCAAGCCGTCGGACGCCGAGGCCAAGGCATGGGCAGTGGGTTACGGACGCGCTGTCGAGACCCTCACGACCGAGCTTCGGGTCAGCCGCGATGCCCGGCCACTTGTCATCTACCGAGGTTAAGACCGACGAAGAGTGCCCGGCCGCGCTCGAAGGCAGCCTTGCCGGCAGCCGGCCGAAATGACATCGAGCATCACAGCAATGCCGCGTATGTGGCACGCTGTGCCTGCCCGGATTGTAGAGAGCACCAGCGTGTCAGGAAGCAATAATGCTGGCCATGCCACGCGCTGATCACCTCAGCCTCACCGCTGATGGCCTAAAGATGCCTTCTGTCGATCACATGTCCAACAGGGGCAGTCTCAATGTCGTGCTCGACAGAAGGCTCTCAACAATTCCTGGGGGTCTGCCTAAGTCTCCGATGTTGGTCGGTCTTTTCACGAACTTTGTTCGGTTGACCGATAAGGCACTGCGTGAATATGACGCGGCTCGTGCCGAACTACTTTCCTACCTCGAACACTCCGAGTGGTTGCAGACCGGGCATTACCTGCGGGCCATCGACCACATGGAGAACTGTGCCAGTGCGATACATCGAGCTGTCCTGAACTCGAGTGCTCTCCGCCAACACAAAATTGGTCGAAGCGGGCCACAACTGACCGACCGGCAAGAGACGCGGCTGAGAGAGCTGCGAAACGCCATTGAGCACTCAGACGAAAAGCTGCTCGGCAAGCAGTATCGGAACAGCCCACCTTTCGCTAGTAGAGAGCCCTACTCACTTCGACTGGCCAACACTTCCATGGTCATCGGTGGCTGGGTACTGACATACAGGGAGCTTGTTTCAGTAATGACCAAAATGTATCGGACCATCGAGGCGATCCGTGGAGTTTCGACCGGCACGCCCGGCCCAGACTTCCCGAACTCGCGGCTTCGTACTGAGGTCAGGGCCGTCACGGCATCCAGCGGGCTAGCTTGGCGACCCTCGGAATACCTGAGAGAACTTAGCCGGCTCTCGGTAACGCATTGAGGTCTCTTGCGTGAAGGCATAAGCCTCCGCAGCAGCTAGCTCACAGTCACGCTCCCGTCGGAGTTGCGCAGCGCCACCCCACGCCTGGGCGTTCCGTGATCTAGAGTTCTCCGGTGGTCACCGTGCCTGAGCGGCAGCAACAGCATCTGGTTTCTAAGGGCTACCAGAAAAACTTCGCAAATGATCAGCAGCAGGTGGCTGTTCTCGATGCTCGATCGGGCGCCACGATCGATGGTGGCCGGCACATAACATCCAACTGGCGGGCAGAAAACTTTCTGACGGTCGCAACCGCGGCAGGTCATCTGGATCAATCTTTAGAGAAGAGGTTCCAGAAAACCGAGGGCAAGGTCCTGGACCAGATACGGCGCATTACGCCGACCCGAATCACGGATAAGCAGAGACGAGCCCTTGATCTTTTGGCTGCAATTCATTTAGTGCGCAGTCAATCTTTCGTCGGAATGCATGGCCAGTTTGCAGATGGCTACTTTGATGATGCGGTAGCCGACTTGCTTGCAGAGCCGCGACTGGCGGAAATATTCGAGTCTGCTCATGGGAGACAACCGGCAGAAGGAGAGCTGAAATCTGTTGTTGCCGAGGAGGCCCGCAGGCTCCGCGCAAGCCCAGACCTCACGGCCAACGCGATGCGGCGCATAAGCGCGCGCGTTCCTGAGATACTCGGTCGCTACCGAGTCCAGCTTGTTGAGGTGCCGAGCTGGATGCCAGGCTTTGTGCTCGCAGATCAGCCGGTGTTGCATGCGCGCCCTAGCGAAGGACGCTACGGTTTCGCGAGCCAACTTGCACTCGGTGACGCCGACCTCATCATGATGCCCATTAGACGGCGACTACTCGCCTGCTACACCGTGCGACTGCTCCCGAACCTCACCTAAAAGACAGAGGACCGCGGCCTTCGAGTCATCAACGCTGCGCTCTGCCGAAATGCGGTAAAGGAGATTGCTTGCCATCCCGGTGATGCTCGGGAAATCTCCGCGTCATCCGCCGCATTGACCAATACCCACCGTCTGCTCTCCACGACGGCACTTTTATATAGTTATCCGGCCAAGCGAACGCGCTGGTGATGAGATACGACCTACAGACCAGCCGCGGGCCGCGCCGCCAGCGTGATCGCGGGCCGGGGCAGACGTAACTGGCTGGGATGGCGTACCACGGGCCTGCGGGGATGTTAGCGGCCTTAGTGAGGACTTCCTCCTCGGCGGGCGTGATCAGGCTGCGCCGGTGTAGTCCACTGACTGGGGGAACCGAGCGAGCTGGACGGGGAACCACGAGGTGTTGCCGGAGGCGTCAGTCAGCTTCAGCCACAGGATGTTGGTCTGCGGGTCGTACTTCCACAGGGTCGGCGCGGGGTTGTAGGTTCTCGCGTCCTGCGGGTTGAGGTTGGGCATCGGTGTCACTTTCCTGGCTTGCGGTTGAACGCACCGTTCTTGATCATCTCTGCCACTCGGGGCGGCGTGTCGTTAGCTGGCTCACCTTGTGGCTCAACAATCTGAGCCTCGGCGATCTTCTCCGCCTCGACATCGGGATCGATCACTCGCTCCTCGATGGCTGGCTGAGGCGGGTTCTCCTCCCAATTTTTCGGGTCGTCGAACACCCCCGCGAAGAACCTGAGGATGGGGTCTTCTGTTGTCGGGATGATCTGATGGACCTGCGTCGCGATCACACCGGCGCGGTCGAGGAGATCTTGGGCGATCTTCGCGCGGACCCCGAACGGCACTTCGATGTTTTCCATCATCCGTACGAGATTCTCTGCCGCTCGGTCGGCGGTCATGATCAGTCGCTCGGCAGCGCGCCGTCTCACCTGCGGTGCCGCTCCGCCGTGCTGATCGCAGACCACAGCGCCCTCCTGGGCCTCCCGCTTGCATCTGCTGCCGTTGGGTCGGGTGCCGTTGCAGCGGACGATCGTCTCGGGAAGTAGCGCCCAGCGCTCCTCTGAGTGTGATCGGGCCCTACCAACCATGATCAGCTACCGGCGCAGGGCGGGGTACTTGTTGATCAGCGCTTCCCTCCTGGCGGCTGGATCCTTCAGAGTGGCTTGCGCGTTGTCGTACTCGCTCTTGGTCGGGGCGATCTTGGCCTTCAGCTCGGCGTGCTGTTTGTGCAGGTCGGCGAGCAGCTTCCGAGCGTCCTTGTCCGGCACGGTGCCGGTCGGGATCCGGGCGTGGAGATCACGTGCCTGGGTGATCACGTCGGTCAGAGACTCCTCCATGTAGTCGTAGGCGGCAGCCGCCTCCTGCGCTGTGTGATACGCCAGATTCTCTATGCCCTGTGTCGCAGCGGCGGCGTGCTCTTCGTCTTTCGAGAACAGCGCGACGAGTCGCTGTCGTATGAGATCTTGCTGCTGCTGGCGGATCAGGTAGACGCGATAGTCCATCGGCTGATCGGTCACGCCGCACCTCCGAGGCGATCTTGCTGGTTACATTTCGCCGCGATCTCGTGCTTGGTCTTGGCGTGCAGGGTCTCGCGCTTCTGCTCTGCTTCGATGAACGCGATCCAGGCGTCCTCCGCCGCTCGGATCTCAGCAGCCGCGCGGGCGGCGAGTCCGTCGAGGACGCCGAAGTCGAGCGTACGAACGAACCGAAGGTGTGAACCAGGCATTTGATCTTCTTCTCTCTGGTTGGCAGCCGGGCCAGCTCGGGTGTTGAACTGGTCCGGACCGCTTGACCAACCCCTAGGGGAAAGGGGATCCCAATTGTTGGAGACTTCTTGATCAAAATTATATCGGGAAATTGAGTGATGAGGTGGTTTTCCATGATCATTTATGGCACAGGTTGATCATTGAATGTCCCTAGATCAACTTGTCGTCTTAGATGGGTCCAGTTGATCAAAGCGACGAGAGGCCGGGGCAGCCGTTGACACATGACACGGAGACGGCCAGCATGAGATGGACCTACGGTGCGGAAGGAACGCAAGAATGGCCGTGCGCGGAGACGTTTCCTGCCTTGCCGATCCCATTGCCCAGGAGTTGCTGACTTCTCGTATTCCCGCGAGGTTGGCCTACACCTGGTCGGATGGGACTCCACGGGTCGTACCGATCTGGTTCCACTGGGACGGAGCGCAGATCGTGGTCGCCAGCCCGCCACGGGCACCAAAACTGATCGTGCTCAACACCGGCGACCCGGTCGCGCTCAGCATCGACTCCAATGACTGGCCTTACCGTGTTCTGTCCATCCGTGGCGCTGCGACCGTCGAACAGTTCAACGGCGTGCCCGCAGAGTACGCCGCCGCCGCCCGGCGCTACATGGGCGACGAGCAAGGCAGGGCCATCGTGGATTCGTTCCCGGCGGACGTGGTGATGTACCGCATTGCCATCACCCCGACGTGGGCCAACATTCTCGACTTCGAAACCCGATTCCCGAGCGCCTTTCCGGGCTGACAGCAATAGCTGGTTGGGGGGCCGGTGTCCGGACCGTCGCGATGCCTGCGGTTCTGGTCGAGGTACTGGCCTCCTACCTGGCGGAATTCCCCGCCTCGGGCGAAGACCACGCGTACTACGAGGCCACGGGAAAGCGCCCGCGGGTCATGAGCGAGGGCCGCGGAAGAACTAGGGACCCGATATATTCCGCCCGTGACTTCGATGACAACACCGACAGAGACCATCGACGTGGCGGATCAGAAGCCAGCGACGACACGGACAGTGGTGGCCAAGCCCCCGGGGATAGCCGTCGGCGCTTCCATGATCATCCCGGGCTTCGGCCAGCTCTACGCGAACGCGGTCTTGCTCGGAGTGATCTTCGTGGTCGCCTGGACGATCCCCTTCTGGCTGATCTTGTTCACCTTCCTCAT
>JBJMHG010000069.1:0-15093 GCA_045807485.1 Actinomycetes bacterium | reverse complement strand
TTCTTCTTTCCCCGAGTTATCCGCGCCGCCATTGTCGACTCACTCACCAAGAAGGTCTTGGCCACAACGGCCGTCGGCAGACCACACACCAACCGCAACGTCAGGGCGACCTGCGTCTCGGGAGCCAACGCCGGGTGGCAGCAGGTGAACACCAGTCGGAGTCGGTCGTCGGGGATGGCGGTCGTCTCCTCAGCCACTTCACCCTCCGTCCCCTCCGGTTCAACGAGCAGCGGAAGCTTTGCTCGTGCGGTTGACGCACGTCTTAGCTGGTCGAGCGCTTTGCGCTTGGCGACCGTGGTCAACCAAGCCCCGGGATTAGCAGGAACGCCCTTGGCGTCCCACTCCGTAAGAGCGGAAAGGAAGGCCTCCTGGACGCACTCCTCGGCGAGGTCGAGGTCGCCAGCGACGCGTACCGTCGTGGCGAGCACCTGGGCCCACTCACGGCGGTACGCGTCAGAGACGGCGTCCCGGGTTGCTGGGTCGGGTTCGGTCACCCGCCGGACGTGTCCATGACTGGACGCACTTCGACTCCTCCGCTTCCCTGCACCGGCAAGATGCGCGCGAAGCCAATGGCGGCGTCCAAGTCTTTGGTCTCGATCAAATAGAAACCGCCGAGACTTTCCTTGGTCTCGACGAACGGACCATCGGTGATCGACGGTGACGCTGTTGCCTGGCCCCGGACTGTCGTGGCCGTGGTGGGAGGCGCCAGCGCCTCACCGGACATGATCTTTCCGCCGCTGGCCTCCACCTTGGCCGCAAACTCACCGTGCGCCTTCAGCATCGCGTCCCAGCCCTCTTGCGTCATAGACGCCGCCTCGGCTGGGTCGCTGTAGATCATGAACAGGTACTGGGCCATGTGAACTCCTTGGTCGAAGGGGATCTTTCACCCTTCCGACGCACGAGTCTGCCGCGAATCGACAGCTCATACCGAATTCCATCCAAGAAAATATGCGCCACGCGAGCGCCACGGACATTTGAACCGTTTCCTAGTACGAGCTGGCCGGTTACTACGGGCCATTGACCGAGCCTTGCGCGGAGAGAAGCGTGCGAGCCGTCCCCCTCGTAAAGGAGATCCCCAATGACCAACAATCGACCCCTGGCTGTCCGCACCACATTGGTCGTGGCGTGCGTGGCCGTGCTGGCCGGCGGCGCTGCGGTCGCGAACGCGCGCCAACCTCAGCGTGTGACGCCAGCTGCTGGGAGCGCACAGGTGCTTACCGTGGTTGAACGTGCGACCACTGACACCGTTGTCTACGTCAACAAGAAGGCCCAGGACGACGTCGTAGGAAACACTCTCGGGTTCGGCAACAAGCTCTACAACGCCAAGAACACCAAGAAGATCGGCCGCGACGAGGGTTTCTGCTACCGAACCAACCCGGGCAAGTACTGGGAGTGCACGTGGACAAACGTGCTGCCTGATGGCCGCATCACCGTTCAGGGAGTCTTCCCGGACAGCCTGAACGACTCGAAGCTGGCGATCACCGGAGGAACCGAGGCCTACAAGGACGCCCAGGGATTCATGATCCTTCACTCACGCAACGCAAAGGGAACGGCGTTCGACTTCGAGTTCCACATCCTCTGATCAGCGTCGAAACGGTCCAGTGATCTCGAAGGTCATACCTCGGACGCCGTCCGTGCCACGCTGCGACGTCATGTAGAGCCTGGTTCCGTCGGGGGTGAAGGCCAGCCCGGTGATCTCTGACGTGGGCTTCCAGCTCGACGATGGGACGACGTCTCCATCTTGGCCTGGGCTGCCCTTCTCCCCACCGCCATGACCGATGAGCTGGACGAATGGTGCAGCCACACGTGCACCGTTGCCGTCCGCAAGCAGCACGAGCTGCAGATCATCGGCGTCCTCGCCCACAAACAGGTCGCCGGACGTCGGATGCACCGTCAGGCAGTCCGGGTCGTGCAGTGGGGCGTCCGGGCCGATCTTGACGGCGTCATAGACCACCTCGATCTGATCGGTGGCGGTGTTAAGTGCCCACACCCGGTCGTCGCCCGTCGTCGAGAAGTAGACATGACCGTCTGAGAAGAAAGCGCCCTCGCCACGGTTGAACGCCGAGGTCTGCTTCGAGCGCTCGGGCTGCTTGGTGCTGACCTCATGCCACGAGACGCTGCCGCCGGACTGTCGCTTCAGCGCCTCTAGCAGTCCGGACGAAAGGTCACCGTAGGAGTCGGGACGGAAGCGGTACAGGCGTCCTTTGCCAGCGTCTTCGGTGAGGTACACCCAGCCGGTCGCCGGATCGACGACGGCCGCCTCGTGCGCATAACGACCGAGCAACGCGCGCTTGACTCCTTGACCGGGTTGGAACGGATCGCATTCCCAGACAAAGCCTTGCCGAAACTCCTCACCGGAGAGCCACGTCCCCCAGGGCGTCGCGCCACCGGAGCAGTTCCACTTCGTCCCACCAAGGATCCGATAGGCGTCAACAATCTCGCCGTCGCCCGCGAACCGAATCGCTGCTGCGCCGCCACCGGTGCCGTTCACCTCGGAGTTGGCCGCGTAGATCCAGCCCCCGTCCTCGGTCGCGAAGCATGCTGCTCCGTCTGGCTCACCGACCCACTCGAACCTCGTGCCGGGGACGTAATCGCCGGTGAAACCCACCAAGCGCGCGTGAAATCCCGCGGGAAGTCGAACGCCGTAGACGTCCGGATCGCCGAGAAGGCCGTACGGACCCTCGCCGACGACCACGGGGCTGGCAAAGGCCTCGCGCCAGAATCCGAGTGGAAAGGTCAGGGCCGTAGTGGCGCCAAGTGCAAGCGCAGAGCGTCGGGTGAGTTCAACCATGTCAAGAGGCTACGGCTTTGCGTCCACACCCAGACCCGGAACTACAGAACTGCCCTTCTGGACATCGATCGATAGCCCCGATTGACTAGTTGCGTCCAACGCAGGCTTGGCCCCGAGCATTACGAGCGAGATCGGAGTGGGACATGACGACCCTGCGGATCGAACACCCCATCAGCGACCTCACGGTGTGGCGCCAGGCGTTCGACCGCTTCAGCGACGCGCGCACGCGAGCCGGCGTCCGGCACCACCGGATTCACCGGCCGGTCGGTGAAGCGCAATACGTCCTCATCGACCTCGACTTCGACGACTTGCCAGCTGCAGAGCGGTTCCTGGATTTCTTGCGCACCAACATTTGGTCCAACTCAGAGAACGCGCCTGCCCTGTCGGGCGCGCCTGTGACTCGTCTGCTGGAAGTGGTCGACGAGTTCTAGACACCGCTCTCGGTCAGCGCCATCGAGAGCCACACCCGGTCTCTTAGTTCGATGCCATCGATGATGATCTGATCTGGGTATCCGGTCGCTGAGGTGAAGGCGTCCCGATCGACTGAGAGGAATCGGAACCCGACACGCTGATAGAAGCGCAAGATACCGACATCGGCCGTTGCGGTTGAGACAAGCACTGTTGCGGCACCCTCGGAGCGCGCGATGGCCACCGCCGCGTCCACCAGCGTGCGTCCAATTCCTTGGCCCTGCCGCTCCTCGGCAACGGCCATCGACTTGATCTCGAGCACAAGCGGGTCCTCCCCAGAGATGAGCTGAAGGTGCCCGACCACAGTCGAGCCCTCACGCGCGACCAGCACGCGACCCAGATCGATGTATGCGTTGAGCTGCTCCGTCGAATCCTCGGCCAGCTCGAACAGCCATCGCAGGTCTGCGCGTGGAGCTTCTGACCACGTGACCTCGACGGTCACCAGCCGCCGCCTCCCCCGCCGCCGAAACCACCGCCTGAGAACCCGCCGCCGCCGGAGAATCCGCTCTTGGAGCTGGCCGCGGCTGCAGAGATCGAGCCCGAGGTCGTGACCGAGAACGAGTTCACCGACTCACCGAAGGCGCCGTAGCTGAATGCATACGGGCCCGTGTACCAGAGGACCGCCGGCGCAGCCGCAGCTGTGCCGCCCGCGGCTGCCAACGAGGCGAAGACCTTCGCCCAGCGCTCCGCCTCTCCGAAGACGATCGCGTACGGGAGGTACTTCGAGAAGATGTCCTCTCCTTCTTCGAAGCGGATCTGGCCAGCCTCGGCCGTTGCGAGGTAGCGCCGGAAGCCCAGTGTCCGGGCGAGCACCGCACTTCCCTCGCCGGTTCGCGCTGGCATCGCTCGCGAGGCCACCACCAAAGCAAGAGCGGCGAGAATCAAGACGATGCCCACGATCCCCAGGGTCGTGTAGCGGACCAGTAGGTAGGTCACTCCCCCGGCGGCCACGACCAGCAACATCGAGAAGAGGAACCAGCTCGTGCGGGTGGAGTCTGGACGCCGGCGGTACCACTTGCGGTACACCAACTCGTCGTAAAGCGAGTTCTGCACCTTCGCCAGATCGGCGGCAAACGTGCGCTTGAGCTCAGAGAGCTTGACGACGTTGCGGCCGTCAAAGATGGCCGCAAACAGCCGTTGCTCGTAGTCGAGCAACGTCGCGTCTCCGCCCTTCAGCTGCACGAGCTGCCAGTCACGACTGCTGAACAGTCCCGCGTCCGGTATCTCGTCGATGCGCAGATACCCGCGCACCGCGAGGTCGACGATGGTTGCCGTCACGTCAAGCACGTTCGCCTGTTCGTCGATCAAGGTGCCCAGTAGCCCGGGTCGCAGGTTGTCTGGTGGAGACCACTCCACCGGGCCTTCGGCAGAGTCGCCGAACGGCCGGGACTCCTCCGGCGCACTGCTGCCGGCGACGGGACTCAGTCCGGGTATCTGACCGACGTACCGTCGATCTCGTCCCCGACGAAGCAGAGCCCAAACCCCGATGCCGCCCAGAACCAGGGCAGCCGCTGCGAGACCGACGGAGGCGGTGTCGACACGGAATGCGCGCTGCAGCGACCACCGCTCTTGGTATACGGGGGGCGGGACGTCCACTGCGCCCTTCGCGAGCCCCACGACGATCGTGACACCGACACCGTTGCCGACGCCCTGCTGACTGGCCGTCACCGAGGAAGCGCGAACCTGCAACGACTGACACTTGCCCCTGCCACCAAACGCTCCGGTGAAGCATCGGGCGTCTTGTACCTGCGGGGCTTGAACAGTGACGTTGGCCTGCTTGATCGGAACGGTCCATTCTGTGGCGATGGCGTTCCAGTTCAATTCTT
This sequence comes from Actinomycetes bacterium, assembly GCA_045807485.1. Lineage (GTDB taxonomy): Bacteria > Actinomycetota > Actinomycetes > JAHEKZ01 > JAHEKZ01 > JAHEKZ01. The sequence goes on along the minus strand of JBJMHG010000069.1, from coordinate 10,008 downwards.
CATGGTCGTCAAAGGAGTTCATGGCGCCGGTGACTGTGTACTTGAGGACGTAGGTCTGCGGACCGATGATCGTGCGGTCCGGGTCGCCGACCCGGATCACGAGAGCCTGCCCCTGTTGGTTGATGTCGAGGTCGGTCGGCGCGCCACTCTCACTCGTCACACTGACGTCCGAGATGTCGAGCACGCGGTCATAGCTCGAGTCGATCTGGGTGTCTGAGCTCTCGGGGGTGAATGGCTCGCTGACTGGGTAGCGGTTACCGATCGTCCGGTAGATCCCGTGACTGTTGTCAGTGAAGGTGTAGTCGATCTTCTCGGTGATGTTGAGGCTGGCGTCATCGTTGATGACAATGCCGACGTCGTAGTTGGTGATGTAGCCGTCGCCCGCTGACGCCGATGCTGGCGGCGTCCAAGGTGCGAGCACCAGGATCGTCAACCCAAGTAGCACCGCACCAGCTGCGGTCGCGTAGTTACGGCGTGCGGCCATGCTGCTCATCTTCAGACCTCTCGCGTCACTCGTCGCGTCCGCGTCGCGCCATAGCCCGCGCGGCATCGCGTTTCGCCTCCCGTTCGGCAATCGAGTGTCGCTTGTCGTAGGTCTTCTTACCTCGCGCAACGCCGATCTCGACCTTGGCGTATCCGTCTTTGAAGTACATCGACAGCGGCACGATCGTCAGACCTGTCACTTGGGTCTTCGCGTTGAGCTTGCGGATCTGGTCCCGATGAAGCAGTAGCTTGCGGGGCCGCCGAGGCTCGTGGTTCGTCCAGGTTCCCTGGGTGTACTGGGGGATATGAACGTTGTGCAGCCACACCTCACCGTTGTCGACAGCGGCGTAACCGTCTACGAGGGACGCCCGGCCCTCACGCAACGACTTCACCTCGGTTCCGGTCAGAACCAGCCCGGCCTCGAAGGTGTCCTCGATGTGATAGTCGTGACGGGCGCGGCGATTCTGGGCCACGAGTGTGCGCCCCTTCTCGCGTGGCACCGCTACCCCTGGTCCGACACCGGTAACGCAGCCGTGAGCCCGCGAAGGACTTCAAGGGCGCGTTGCTCAGCGACCTCGGGCGCTTCCATGGAATCGACGAGCACGTCCGGTTCGATACCTCGACCATCGATGACGCGGCCCGCTGGAGTGATGTACCGGCCGATCGTGAACTCGATCGCCGATCCATCCGGAAGCACGCTGGGTTCTTGCACCGAACCCTTTCCGTACGTCCGTGATCCCACGATCACTGCTCGGCTGCGATCTTGAAGTGCCGCTGCTACTACCTCAGCAGCGCTGGCAGTTCCTCCGTCGACGAGCACGACAACGGGCGTCTCGGTGTCACCGTTGCCGATCGCGTAGAGCGTGTGGTCGGGCGCATCGCGTTGCTCGTAAGAGACGACCGCTCCGCCGTCGAGGAATGCAGAAGCGACCTCCACAGCCTCATCGAGCAACCCGCCCGGGTTCCCGCGAAGGTCAAGAATCACGCCGCCGGCGTGGCTAGCTGGATCGCCGGACATCGCGTCGCGGACGCTGCGCCCAACGCCCCTGGTGAACGAACGGATGTCGATCCGCATGACGCCACCGGCCAAGTGTTCGACCGTGACATCGGACGCCTCGAGGACCGACCTGGTGACGGTGACGTCGGTGGGGACATCATTTCTGAGCAGCGTGAGAGTGACGGAGCTTCCAGCTGGCCCGCGAAGCCGCTGCACCACATCGCCGACCGAGCTGCTCGTCGTAGCGGTGCCATTGACGGCGGTGATCACGTCACCGGGCGCTATACCCGCATCGGACGCCGGTGACTGACTCTGCACGCTGGCGACGAGGATGCCGCTGTGGCTGGGCCGGACCCAGAGGCCCACGCCGGAGTAGCGACCTTCGAGGGCATCCTGGAACGACGCGTACTCGCTCGGGTCGTAGTAGGAAGACCAGCGGTCACCGAGCGACTTCAACATGCCCTCGACCGCCGCACGCTCCAGCTCGGCTCGATCGACCGGCTCGGCGGCCGACTGCTCGATCCGGTCAGCCGCAGCGTCGATCACTCCGTTGTCCGAAGACGAGCTGCCGACGACTCCTGTGACCACGCCGGCACCGTACGAAGCCGCGACAAGCATGGCCATGGAGGACACCATGACCACACGCCGGGCAAGAGGGGACATGGCCGCAAGTCTAAGGGCCGGCCGCGGGCTCCCCTGGTCGGTGCGCCGCTGACCTGTGCCTTTATCGGTGGACCGTCTGGCGCAGGCTCCTGGGCTAGACCTCAGGTCAAGGCTGAGATTCAGGGTTCGTGAAACTCAATGGTGCACGTGCGCCTCGTGATCGATGTGACCGACCGGTTCAAGCTGGAAGGTGCAGGGCTCGACGTCGACGTGCTCGCCCAGGCACTCACCTAGGCGGTCGAGGACGCGGGCCCCGCCCTGGTCGTTGAGTACCGCGTCCTCGACCACAACGTGGACGCTAAGCACCGGCAGCCCTGAGGTGATCGTCCATGCGTGCAGGTCGTGGGCGTCCAAGACGCCATCTACCTCGAGGATGTGCCGGCGAACTTCGGTCATGTCAACTCCTCGTGGAGTTGCCTCCAACAAAACATCGATGGCTTCGCGGAGCAGTAACCACGTGCGCGGCAGGATCATCAGGGCGACGAGCACAGAGGCGATGACGTCAACGCGCGTCCATCCGGTCAAGGCGATGATCACAGCGGCGACGATCACCGCTGCCGAGCCCAGGGTGTCGCCCATTACCTCTAGGTACGCGCCGCGCACGTTGAGGCTCTCTTTGGCGCCGCCTTTCAGAACCAACAACCCGCCCAGGTTGGCGGCTAGACCCACCACTGCAAACACCAGCATCAGGCCACCGTCGACGTCCGGTGGATCCGACCACCGCTGCCACGCCTGCGAGAAGATGAAGACGGCGACTGCGATCAGGAGCATCGCGTTGACGACGGCGGCAAGGATCTCGACTCGGTAGTAGCCAAACGTTCGATCAGTCGTCGCCGGACGAGCGGCGAATGACACTGCTATCAGCGCGAGGGAGACTCCTGCGACGTCGGTGAACATGTGGCCTGCATCGGCCAGCAGGGCGAGGCTGTCTGTGACTATTCCGCCGACAACCTGAACCACCACGACAGCGGCGGTGATGAGGAGTACCACCACGAGCCGACGGCGGTGCAGCATGCCAGCGCTCGCCAGCGTTCCATGGCTGTGTGAGTGACCCACCGTGTGTCCCCGAACTCCGTGGCGAAGTCGAGGGCCGTCACGACCCTGGACAGAACTCCGACTGCGGCCGCTTCGTGCCGCCGAACCAACCCATCGGGTCGTACGGTACGCCGTTGACATGGACCTCGAAGTGCAGGTGAGGCCCGGTGGAGTAGCCAGTGCTTCCGACGTACCCGATGACCTGGCCCTTGGAGACGTGGTCACCGGTCGACACCGCGAAGCCGGACTGGTGGCCGTAGAAGGTGGACAACCCGTTGCCGTGGTCGATCAGGGTGTTGTTGCCGTAGGGGCCACCGTCGTCCTGTTGGGCCCACACAACCGTGCCAGCGCGTGCGGCGAGGATTTCCGTGCCACTGGGCGCTCCGATGTCGATACCGGTGTGGCAGCTGCGGTACCCGTACACCGGGTGGACGCGCCACCCGACGTCGCCGGTCTTCGGATAACCCGGCAAGGGCCAGATCAGGCTGCCGGTCGCTGTTCCCGTCGAGGCCTGCTGGGCGATGGCTGCTTGGATCGCGTCCTGCTGATCCTGCAGGTGCGCCAGGCGTGCCTCTTCCTTCGCCTTCTCGTCGGCGGCAACCTGCAGCGCCTGCGACTTCAGGTGAATGAGGTCGACCACGTGGCGCTTGGCGTCACGCGCCTCGGTGAACAGGCCTTCCAGCCGTTGAACCTGCTTCTCAGCTTCTGCCTCAGTAGCTTCGATGGCGTCCTGCGTCACCTGCATCTGCTGCTGGCGGGCGGCCAGCACGGACTTGTCTGCATTGAGCCGGTCAATGATCTCGGCCTGCGAATCGGTCACCGACTTGGTGGCCATCACGCGCTGCACGAAGTCGGTGGGCGACTCGGCGTCCAGAACGACTTGGAGCTCTGCGTACCCACCGGTCTGATACTGATAACGCACGATGCGGGCAATCAATGTCTCAGATCGCTCAATACGTTTTTCGGCTGCGTCGATCTCTACCTGCACCTTCTCTTGCTGCGCCTTGAGCTCGCGCAGCTTCTGCCTGATCGCAGCCAGGTGGTCCTGTGCGCTCGACAGTCGACCACGAGCGATGTCATAGGCGGCCCTTGCTGCTGGCAACTGTGACTGGGCACGATCGAGGTCGGCCGCCGCTTGCTTCAGACGATCTGAGGCCCCCGCGAGCGCGTCTTCGGTGTCAGAGATCTGGTTCTTGATGTGGTCGGCCTTGTCACCAAGGTCGTCGGCAGAGGCCGGGGCAAGCAGCCCAGCGAGAAGGGCAGCGGCTGCAATACCTGCGACCAACGCAGAACGTGCACGCACGATGTCCCTCCTTCCCTCTCCAGCATCGGCTCGACCCCCGAGGGACTTCACATCAGACCCGAAGGTACTTCAGCAAAGTCAGGTACGACACCACAATTGAAACGCCCAGCCCAATAGCCATGACGATCGCACATGTGATGGCCACGTGGTTCCAGCCGATCCAACTCGCCTCGTTGAAGGCGAAAGATTCTCGGAACAGCTGGTCGATCAGCAGATACTTCCCCAGTGCCAGCCCGCCACAGGCGATCAATCCCCCTACAAACCCGGCAAATGCCCCCTCCAACAAGAAGGGCAGCTGAATGTAGAGATTGGACGCCCCCACGAGCCGCATGATCGAGGTCTCGCGTCTTCGGCTGAAGGCAGCCACTCGGATCACGACGACGATCAGCAGCACCGTTGCTATCAGCGCAATCACCGCGACGCCGAGCGCGCCGACTTGGAAGCCGTTGAGCACCTTGAACACCGTGTCGAAGAACGACCGCATATCGACGACGTTCTCGACCCCTGGCTGTCCCTCGAACCTGCTCGCCACGATGTCGTAGTCACGCTCAGGGTCGACCAGTTTCGCGCGGAACGACTCTTGCATGTCGTCGACGGTGATGTTGTCAGCGATCTCGGAGTTTGCGAACTGCTCCTGGAAGCGGTCGTAAGCATCCTGCTTCGACTCGTAGAAGACTTCGCTCACCTGCGGCAGATCCTGGAGCTCTTGTTGAATCTGGACGCGCTGCGCGTCAGTGACTGCGCCATCTGGACACGTCGGCCTGTCACTGTCGATATCACGGCATAGGAATAGCGAGACCTCGACCTTGCCCAACCAGAAGCGTTGCATCTCGTTGATCTGCTGACGAATCAAGTTGGCAGTGCCAAGCAACGCGAGCGCAATGCTGATGACCAGAACCGCAGCAACCGTCATGGTGAGGTTACGACGCAGACCGGTGGCGGCCTCCGTCACGACAAGACTGATGCGCATGGGATCCCTTCAGCCTCAGCGATCGAATCCGTAGACACCGCGCGCTTGGTCGCGAATGACGTGACCGCGATCGAGCTCGATCACGCGGCGGCGCATCTGATCGACGATGTCGGCGTCATGCGTTGCCATCACGACTGTGGTGCCAGTTCGGTTGATCCGGTCGAGCAGCTTCATGATGCCGACGCTTGTGGTGGGGTCGAGGTTTCCGGTTGGCTCGTCAGCGATCAAGATCACGGGACGGTTCACGAACGCGCGAGCCACCGCGACACGTTGCTGTTCACCGACTGAGATCTCACCTGGGTAGCGGTCTTCTTTGCCGGCCAACCCCACCAGCTCGATGACCTCAGGGACCACCTTGGCCACCAGGTGTCCCGGTCGACCGGTCACTTCGAGCGCGAACGCCACGTTCTCGTGCACCGTCTTGTTTGGGAGAAGGCGGAAGTCTTGGAACACGGTTCCGATCTGACGGCGCAGCTGGGGCACCTTCCAGTTGGAGAGCCTGGCGATGTCTTTACCCGCCACGTACACCGTGCCCGTCGTTGCACGCTCTTCCCGGAGGATCAGGCGCAGCATCGTCGACTTACCCGAACCAGAGGCACCGACGAGAAAGACGAACTCGCCTTTGTCGATCTCGACCGTCACGTCGTCGAGGGCCGGCCGGGCCTGGCTTGGGTAGATCTTGGTGACGTCGTCCAACCTGATCATGAAGTGGCCCGGCCGGGTCGGGGACAGGGGAAGCGAGCCTTGCGCTGCCGTGGCAGAGCCGGGCTCGTGTGCGACCGGGGCGATCAGTCTACGGGGGCTCAACCGGCGGGTAGGTCACCCCACGCCGGTGCACCATCCATGATCACGAAGGCCCAAGCCGAGCCCAGGAACAGAGCAGCACGAAGGGGTGCGGCCAAGGCCGCACCCCTTCGGTCGCTCGTCGCGTGAGCGGGTTAGTGCTTGCGGTGGTACCCAGCGGGCATCAGGCGCCCAGGTCCGAGCAGCAGGAGCACGCCTAGCCCCATGAGGAGCAGCGAGATCCCGATGGCTCCGGCGACCGGAGTGTCTGAACCGGTGTGAGGCAGTGCAGCGGCACCTGAGGACTCGGTGATCGCGGCGGGGCTGCTGCTGTCCTGAGGCTTGCCACTGTGATTGGTGCTGATCGAGGAGCTTGGCGACGCCCCACCGCTCGAACTGAGTGAGGTACTGGGCGAAGCGCTGCGGCTAGTGCTGATCGAAGTGCTCGGCGAGGCGCTCTTGCTGGTGCTGATCGACGTGCTCGGCGAGGCGCTCTTGCTGGTGCTGATCGACGTGCTCGGCGAGGCGCTCTTGCTGGTGCTGATCGAGGTGCTCGGCGAGGCGCTCTTGCTGGTGCTGATCGACGTGCTCGGGCTGGGCGAAGGGCTTTCGGTCTCGCCGGGGCCGCAGACGATGATGTGGCTGATCGCCTTGTCGCCGTTCTTGCCACCCGGATCGAAGGTTCCGTTGCCGTTGGTGTCAGCCCAAACCGTTTCACCGGACGAGGCGTCGGCAAACAACGTGTTCGTATAGGGGTCGACATTCTTGGAAGCCGACTTCACCACGACAAGGTCATAGTCCTGTGTGAGCACGTATGACGTCAGGTTTCCGCCGTCCACGATCTTCTCGCAGTTGTCGCCCCAGTAGTCGGGGTGATTCGCGTCCGAAGAGAACGACTCGTGGCCGGTCACCGTTGCGTACGTCACGGTGTCAGCTGCTTGCGCGGATCCCAATCCCAACCAGGGCAGCGGTGTCAAAGCCACCAGGAGTGCCCCACCCCAACGAGCGGCGCGCACTTTGCGACTGACGGCCATGACCGATCCCTCCCTCAGGCCGGGCCGGTCTCACCTCTCGCTCCCCGTGGCCGTTGGGCTTTTCGCCCCCGGTGACCGAAATGCAGCCACGGATCAGTGCTTCCCTGCTTGTTCAACCTTATCTGGAGCCCTTCACCTGACGTGAAGGACACCCGGGGCAATCACCCGTTTGGCGGGTCATTGCAGTTACTCAGCGTATCGGCTGGAGCTGACCGATGGATAGGCCTTCGGCCACTTCGTGGGGCACCCCCGCCTCACGACGCCTCGGTACCGGCCGGTAGTCGGGCATTTCGCCCAACTGCGCTGCGCGCCAAAGCGGGATCTCCCCGAACGGCCCAGTGCCCGGATGCCGCTTGTCCGTGCCGCTTCAACAGAGCGTGCCTACGACGCAGCCGCGGCGTTCTCCTGCTGCATTCGCCATCGGATGCCCGCCTCGATGAAGGCGTCCAGGTCGCCATCGAGGACGGCGTCGGGGTTGCCAACCTCGACGTCGGTCCGAAGGTCTTTCACCATTTGATAGGGGTGCAGGACGTAGGAACGCATCTGGTTTCCCCACGAGCCGCTGGACTCGCCTTTCAGGGCGTCCATCTTGGCCTTGTCCTCGAGCCGACGGCGTTCCAGCAGCTTGGCCTGCAGAACGTTCATCGCCGTTGCCCGGTTCTGCAGCTGGGAACGCTCGTTCTGACAGCTGACCACGATGCCGCTCGGAATGTGTGTGATCCGCACTGCGGAGTCTGTGGTGTTCACGCCTTGCCCGCCCGGCCCGCTGCTGCGATAGACGTCGACTCGAATCTCGTCTTCGGGGATATCGATGTGGTCGGTCTTCTCGACAACGGGAACAACTTCTACGCCGGCGAACGATGTTTGCCTGCGTCCTTGGTTGTCGAAGGGCGAGATCCGCACCAGTCGATGAGTGCCCTGCTCGACGCTCAGCGTTCCGTACGCGTAGGGCGCCTTGACAGCGAAGGTGGCGGATTTGATCCCGGCCTCCTCGGCGTACGAAGTGTCGTAGACCTCCGTCGGGTATCCGTGTCGCTCGCAGTAGCGCAGATACATGCGCATGAGCATCTCGGCCCAGTCGGCGGCGTCAACGCCGCCGGCTTCCGCACGGATCGTCATCAAGGCCTCGCGGGCGTCGTACTCACCGGACAGCAGTGTGAGCACCTCTTGTTCACTGACTGCTTTCTTGAGACTCGTGAGCTCGTTTTCGGCTTCGGCCAACGCATCTGCATCGCCCTCATCGTCGGCGAGCTCAAACATCAACGCGACTTCGTCGACGCGCGAACGGAGTGCGGACATGCGACGCAACATCCCCTGCACGTACGAGAGGCGACTCGTGACCTTCTGGGCGGCGTCAGTGTCGTTCCAGAGATCAGGTGCGGCCGCCTGGGCCTCGAGATCGTTCAGCTCCCGCTGGAGCTTGGGCAAGTCGAGCACCGCTTCGATGCTGCCGACGGTGGTCTTGAGCTGCTCAATCGCATCGGCGCGCTCGACAGTAGCCACGTCGCACGAGAGTACGTGATCGCAGAACCCGCAATCTCACCACCTGCTGGACGCAGTGCGCCTCAAGTGCCGGGCGGTGATGCACACATAGAGTCAGGGCTGGAGGCGAACGTGATCAAGTACCTGGGGTCCAAGCGCACGCTCGTCCCCATGCTCGGACAGATGGCAACCGCCGTTGGCGCGTCCAGTGCGGTCGACCTCTTCACCGGCACGACGCGCGTGGCGCAGGAGTTCAAGCGGCGCAGTATCGATGTGACGGCAGTGGACGTCGCGACCTACAGCGAACTACTTGCCAAATGCTTCATTGAAATAGACGCGGACTCCATCGATCGCGAAGCCCTGACCGCGGCATTCGCTGAGTTGAGCAGTCTCCGCGGTGAGGCCGGCTACTTCACGGAGACCTTTTGCGAGCGCTCACGGTTCTTCCACCCCAAGAATGGGAGCCGGATCGATGCCATTCGCAGCCACCTCGAAAGCACATACCGAGGGTCAGCTTTGTTTCCGGTTCTGCTGACTTCTCTGATGCTCGCCGCCGACCGAGTCGACTCGACGACCGGTGTGCAGATGGCGTATCTGAAGCAATGGGCACCCCGGGCCCATAAGGATCTGGAGCTCAGGGTTCCCGACCTGATCGCCGGGAAGGGAGTAGCACTGCGACGTGACGCACGTGACGCGGCTAGAGGCCTGCCCCGCGTCGACCTCGCCTACCTCGACCCGCCTTACAACCAGCACAGGTACTTCACCAACTACCACGTGTGGGAGACCTTGGTGCGCTGGGACCAGCCCGAGCACTACGGCGTCGCCTGCAAACGGCTGGACGCGCGTGATCAGGACACCAAGAGCGATTTCAATCGGAAAGCGGCGATGCCAGCAGCTCTGCGCGACGTCATTCATGCTGTTGATGCGGCGACCGTCGTGGTCAGCTACAACGACGAGTCGTGGGTCACCCCGGATCTGATCTGCAGCTGGCTTTCGGAAGCGGGTCACGAATGCGTCGACGTGATAGCGGTCGACAGCAAACGGTACGTCGGCGCCCAGATCGGCATTCACAATCCTCGTGGCGAGCGTGTCGGTGAAGTGAAGCGGCTTCGCAACGTCGAGTACTTGTTTGTGGCCGGAGACCGCGATCGCGTCGGGGCTGCCGTCACAGCCGCCTCAGAGCACCACATCCTCACCCGCTAAGGAGAAGCGATGTGCCGTTGGATGGTCTACTCGGGAGCACCGGTGTTGCTGGAAG